>JAMPAE010000212.1 GCA_023667385.1 Ruminococcus sp. | reverse complement strand
TATCGCTCAGCTTCGTGACATGGAGCAGCACGGACTTGTGAATGGGGCGAAGAATATAAATCATCAATAAAATAAAGTTAACCGTCTGCACCAACGAATGATGCAGACGGTGTTTCATTCAGAAAATAAATCCGCTGACAAATGCGGCAAGGCTTGCAGCAAGTGCAACAACAATGAGCGGCAGCTTGAAATAAGCCAGCACAATCGCAATAACAGTACCGCAAATTGCAGTTGAAAAGCTACCTGTTGAATAGAAAATTGCAGGAATTGTCATTGCAGACAAAACAGCATAAGGTATGTAATAAAGAAACGATTGGAAAAACCTTGATTTAATCTTTTTCCTGAAAAGTGTGAACGGAATAACACGCATAAGATATGTTGCAACGGTCATGACTGCAATATACAAAACAAGGCTCATGCTTCAACCTCCGTTTCTTTTTGGCTCACGGGAAAAGCGGCGGCACAGATTGCGGCAGCAATCACAGCGCTGATTATAACTGAAAAGCCTCCGCCGACCGACGGAATAGCATATTTGAAAACAACACTGATTGCGGCGGCAATGACAACGCAAAGCAAAACGCTTTTTTCCTTTTTCGCAGGTGGTATTATAATTGCGAGAAACATTGCATAAAGCATCATGCCGAGTGCATTTGAAACGCTTTCAGGCAAAATTTGACCGAATACACCGCCGAGCAAAGTTCCGCACGTCCAGCCGAGCAGCGGCAAAAGTGCCAAACCATACATATATGCAGGCGTAATCGGCTCTTTTTGTGAAATTGCAACAGCAAAAATTTCATCAGTGATTCCGTGTGCACCAATCAAGCGTTTTACGGTTGAATATTCAGGCGCTAATTTTTGTGAAAGAGAGATACCCATGAGCGAATAACGCAGGTTTATGATTATCTGCGTGAGCAGCATTTCAAGCAATGTACCGCCTGCGGCAATGACTCCGACGCCTGCCGCCTGACCTGCAGAAGTGAACGTTGTAAACGAAATTCCGGCAGCAGCCAACACGCTGATACCCGCCCTGATTGCCATGATGCCAAATCCGAATGAAATTGACAGATAGCCAAGTCCAATCGGTATTCCATGATATAATCCTTTCAAAAATTCTTTCTTCTTCAAAATTTCCACCTAAAATGATTTATTATTTCAGCTTATTCAAACGCTTCCATTTCAGCAGTCAAAAGCTGTTTTCTTCTGATAATATAGCCACAGCCCGGGTTTTGCCTGATGATTTCATCGGCGAGCAACGAGGGGTTGACGTTGGTTGTGCTGCCGGCAGGAAGAATAACATTTAGCGTGACCGTGTTTTCGCTTTCGGCAAGGGAATAAGACTTGACAAATTCAATCAGGTTGATGTCTTTATATACCTTACGTCTGCCCTTTTTGCCAAGCTTTTGAACAATCAGCTCACTTGCGCTGAGCATTTCTGTCACAGCGGCGATGAAGCCATCTGCGTTGATAACATCACTGAAAGTTACGTCAAAATCACCGAAAGCGATGAACTTAGGGTCAAGCACAGGCTCAGTTACAGCGGTGATGTCAACGCCATCGGGCATAACTTTGCCGAGTGCATCAAAAATTTCATCGTTTGTGATGTCGCCCTCAATGCGAATGTCCATTGATTCGCAAACGCTTTCCATGCCGAGTGAAAGCGGCAGTGAAAACGTCATGTATGGATGCGGATTAAAGCCCTCAGTATACCAAAGTGGGATTTTTGAACGACGGATTGCCCTTGTCATTGTGCGCATCAAATCAAGATGTGAGATGTATCGGCTCATACCGATTTTATTAAACCAAATTCTGACGCATCGCATCGCACTTACCTCCGTTGAGCATATTTGAACCACAGCCTGCACATTTTATGCGGCAGTGTGGAGTGGTTTCGCTTCTGTGAGCTTTTTCGTTTTCTCTGATGAGAAATTCTTTTCTGATTCCGTAATCAAGATGATCCCACGGCAGAATTTCATCAAATTCACGCTTTCTTGCATTATAAAACAGCGGATCAACTCCAAGCTCCTCAAAAGTTCGCATCCAAACGTCAAATTTGAAGCTGTCATCCCAACTGTCGAACTTGCAGCCGTTTCTCCATGCGTGTTCAATGACTTTGCCAAGCCGCCTGTCACCTCGTGCCATAACGCCCTCAAGAAAGCTGATGTCAACCTTATGATAGCTGACATTGATTTTCTTTGTTTTGACTGAATCAAGCAAATGCTGCTGCTTTTTGATGAGTTCTTCCTTAACATTCTGCGGTTCCCACTGGAACGGCGTGAACGGCTTCGGAACGAACGATGCAACGCTTATTGAAACGGTCACACCCTTGCCTTTTGGCTTGTCAGGGTTACGATAAAACTCATTGACAACCTTTTGTGCAAGCTCTGCGATACCTGCAACATCATCATAAGTTTCAGTTGGCAGACCAAGCATGAAATAAAGCTTAACAGCAGTCCAGCCACCTGCAAAAGCCTTGCGTGAAGTGCGCAAAACTTCCTCCTCGGTGACGTTTTTGTTGATTGCATCACGAAGCCTTTGCGTGCCCGCTTCGGGTGCAAAAGTAAGTCCGCTTCTTCTGACTTTTTGCAGCTTTTCCATCAGCTCGTCTGAAAAATTATCCACACGCAGCGACGGCAAAGCAATGTTGATTTTTTCAGGTATTGTCCATGTGAGCAATTTATCGAGAAGTGTCTCAAGCTGAGTATAGTCGCTGGTGCTCAGAGATGAAAGCGAGATTTCATCATAGCCGGTGACATCGCAAAGCTGCCTGCACTGATTGTTGATGACATCGGGGGATTTTTCTCTGATTGGTCTATAGAGAAAGCCTGCCTGACAAAAGCGACAGCCTCGAATACATCCACGAAGAATTTCATGCACAACCCTGTCATGAACAACTTCAATATACGGCACGATGAATTTATCTGGATAATGAACGGTATCCAAATTTGAAATAATGCGCTTTTTAACTTTTGCGGGAGCGCCGTCTTTCGGGGTAACAGCCTTGATTGTGCTGCCTTCGTTATACGTCACATCATAAAGTGACGGAACATATATACCCTCAATTTTTGCGGCACGGCAAAGAAATTCTGCTTTGGTTGCACCGCTCTTTTTGCATTCTTTGAGCAAATCAAAAAGCTCATCCGTCACTTCTTCACCCTCACCGAGTGAGAAAATGTCGAAAAAATCCGCAAGCGGCTCAGGGTTTGATGCACACGGACCGCCGCCGACAATGATTGGAGTAAGGTCATGCCTGTCCTCTGCCCTGACAGGGATTCCTGCAAGATCAAGCATATTGAGCACATTCGTATAGGAAAGCTCATATTGAAGCGTAAAGCCAATCAAATCAAACTCCGTCAGCGGATCTCCGCTTTCAAGCGCATAAAGTGGCAGATTACGTTTGCGCATTTCTTCTTCCATGTCATGCCACGGCGCAAAAACACGTTCACACCAAACGTCATCACGTGCATTTGCAGCGGAATAAAGAATTTTGATTCCGAGATGTGACATACCGATTTCATAGTTATCCGGAAAACAGAAAGCATAGCGGATGTCAACCTTTGATTTATCCTTGACAACGCTGTTAAGCTCGCCGCCTGTGTATCTGCCCGGTTTTTGCACCAATGGCAAAATTTTTTCAATTTCCTTGCTTATCATAATTTAACTCCGTTTCAGATTGGTAAATATCAGGTAAACTGCAAC
>JAMPAE010000211.1 GCA_023667385.1 Ruminococcus sp. | reverse complement strand
TTGCCGTCCGCAATTTTTTCCTTTGCATCCACTTCGCCGTATTTTTCGCTGAGCAAATCAAAAGCGGCGGTTGATGGGGTAACAGCCGCAATGAGCCGTTCTGTTTCATCAACAAGCAGATTCAGGTTGCGGTCATAGATTTTGCCACGGGATGTGCCAATCTGAATTGTTTTCATGTGCTGCGAATTTGCGGCGTCGGAATATAAATCGTTGTTTATATCAATAATTTTAATCATAAGCCCCATAAAACACAGTGTTACTGCGATATATAGGGCGGCAATTCTGTTTCTCATTTTATGCTCACCGTGTTTCTTTTGTTTTTTTATAATGCGTTCCGTTTTTCAGGTCATATCCGCAGAGAAAACAATTTATTTATCTGTAAATTTTTCTCAGTCAAAGCGCATATAATTAATGATATACATAGTCTTTGCGCAGCATTTTAAACAATTCCGATTAAAAAGAGAAAAAATTTTCCTTAATTTTGAAAAAACACTTGATTTTTCCATTTTTTTGACTACAATATATTTTAGCACTCGATGAACAAGAGTGCTAAAAATTAGCAATATAAACTCAGGAGGATAAATTTATGACCATTAAACCACTTCTTGACAGAGTTGTTCTCAAAGCAACCGAAATTGAAGAAACCACAAAAAGCGGCTTCATTCTCACAAGCGCATCGCAGGAAAAACCGCAGTTTTCTCAGGTTGTTGCTGTTGGCCCCGGCGGAATTGTTGACGGCAAAGAAGTTGAAATGTATGTTAAAGTCGGCGACAAGGTAATCACCGGCAAATATTCAGGCACAGAAGTTAAGCTCGACGGCGAGGAATATACAATTGTTCGTCAAAGCGACATCCTCGCAGTTGTTGAATAAATTAATACGGAGGTAATCAGACATGGCAAAGCAAATTATTTACGGTGAAGAAGCCAGAAAGGCTTTACAAAGAGGTATTGACCAACTCAGCGATACAGTGAAGATTACACTCGGACCGAAAGGCAGAAACGTTGTAATCGACAGAAAATACGGTGCTCCGCTCATCACAAACGACGGTGTTACAATCGCAAAGGAAATTGAGCTTGAAGACGCTTTTGAAAACATGGGCGCTCAGCTTATCAAGGAAGTTTCAACCAAAACAAATGATGTTGCAGGCGACGGCACAACAACCGCAACTCTGCTTGCTCAGGCACTTGTTCGTGAGGGCATGAAAAACGTTGCCGCAGGTGCAAACCCAATGGTAGTCAAAAACGGAATTAAAGCTGCTGTTGAAGCTGCCGTTGAAGCAGTTAAGGGCAACTCAAAGCCCGTTACGACCTTTGAAGACATTGCAAGAATTGCAACAGTTTCTTCTGCTGATGAAGCAGTCGGCAAGCTCATTGCAGAGGCAATGGAAATTGTAACCACCGATGGTGTTATCACAATCGAAGAATCAAAAACTGCTGAAACAGGCAAAGAAGTTGTTGAGGGTATGCAGTTTGACCGTGGCTACATTTCGCCTTACATGGCAACAGACGCAGACAAAATGGAAGCAGTTATCGACGATGCTGTTATCCTCATCACAGATAAAAAGATTTCAAACATTCAGGAAGTTCTTCCGCTGCTTGAGCAGGTTTTGCAGGCAGGCAAAAAGCTCATTATCATCGCTGAGGATGTTGAGGGTGAAGCACTTGCAACACTTCTTGTTAACAGACTTCGTGGCACTTTCACCTGCGTTGCAGTTAAAGCTCCCGGATTTGGCGACAGAAGAAAGGAAATGCTTCAGGACATCGCAATTCTCACCGGCGGTCAGGTTATCACCTCAGACCTCGGTCTTGAACTGAAAGATGCAACTGTTGATATGCTCGGCTCAGCAAGACAGGTTAAGGTCACAAAAGAAAACACAATCATCGTTGACGGTGCAGGAGATAAAGAAGCAATCAAGGCAAGAGTTAATCAGATTAAAGCTCAGATTGAAGCCACAACATCTGAATTTGACAGAGAAAAGCTTCAGGAACGTCTTGCAAAGCTTTCAGGCGGTGTTGCAGTAATCAAGGTTGGCGCAGCAACAGAAACCGAAATGAAAGAAAAGAAGCTCAGAATTGAAGATGCACTTGCAGCAACAAAGGCAGCCGTTGAAGAAGGCATGGTTGCAGGCGGCGGCGTTGCACTTCTTAATGCAGTTCCGGCAGTTGCAGCTCTGCTTGAAAAAACAGAGGATGCAGACGAAAAAACCGGCATCAGAATCGTGCTCAAAGCAATTGAAGAGCCTGTTCGCCAAATTGCAAAGAACGCAGGTCTTGAAGGCTCAGTAATTGTCAATGAAATTGTTTCATCAAATAAAATCGGCTATGGCTTCGATTTTGCAAACGAAAAGTACGTTGACATGGCAGAGGCAGGAATCCTTGATCCGACCAAGGTTACACGTTCAGCACTTCAGAACGCAGCATCAGTTGCATCAATGGTTCTCACCACAGAATCACTTGTATCTGATATTCCGGACCCGGCAGCAGAAGCAGCAGCTCAGGCGGCAGCAATGCAGCAGGGCGGCGGAATGTATTAATTAAAGAGAAGCTTTCTGCATACCGTGCATTAATCAGACCTTTCAAGGTAAGAATGAATAATTAATAAGTGACACCGTTAGGCTTTTCAGCTTAACGGTGTTGATTTTTTTGTGGGGCTGAGATATAATATCAATCAATCTTATTTAAAACTGATGGAGGAAACAAAATGATTCAATTTTTCAAAACTTTTGTTGCAGTTATAACCGCAATTGTGACGTTCTTTTCTGCCGGCGGAATGGGTCAGCTTGTTTCAAAAGGGGATATAACAGGCTATGCTCAGACTGTGACCGAGCAAAAGGTATTCCCTGATTTTTATGTTGATGAAAACGGAGATTTTACTGTTCTTCAATTTTCCGATACACATTTCACAACAGGACTTTCATATTCGGACATATCCGTGCTTGGAAAAATGGAAGAACAAATCAAAACATATAACCCCGACCTTGTTGTGGTTTCGGGCGACATGATCAACGATGGTGATATAGGTGCTTTCAACAAGCAGTATGTTCTTGACACGGTCAGTGAACTGTTTGAATCTTTGGGTCAGTATTGGGCATATATTCCGGGCAATAATGACGGCCTGAATTATGGAACAAGCGAGGATGTCACGGCTTATCTTTCACAGTATGAGCATTGCCTTGCTGCCGACGAAAAAGACGTTTCCGGCGGTGCACAATATAGCATCGACATCAAAGACGCCGACCAAAAGCTGATTCATTCGTTTGTTTTCCTTGATACGATGGATTACGATGATGAAGATGATGTTCATGTATATGGTTATGTTCATGAAGATCAGGTTAAATGGTGCGAAATTGAAATTGCAGAAAAGCAGCGTGAAAACAAAGATGTAAAGATAAGTGTTTTTGTTCATGAAAACACACCGAATTTTGCAAAAGCGGCAATTGACGGTGAAGCTTATAAGGAGGGTTATTCTCCGCTGAACGAAATGCCTGAGAAATATGACATTCCGAAGAATCAGCCGCTTGATGATGTTTTTGAAAAGGCAGGCTGTGTTGGTCTTATTTCGATGGGTCATTCGCATCCGAAAGAATGTAAGTGCAGCTTTTATGACGGAACATATTATCATGTTACACCGCAGACAAAAGTAGCAAGCACGCTTATAACAATCCACACTGAAGCTGATAACACAAGAGCAATGTATGATTTTGCGCAGGTGAAA
>JAMPAE010000210.1 GCA_023667385.1 Ruminococcus sp. | reverse complement strand
AGAGTAGGTTAATGGCCTATCTGTAACCACTTTTTTGACACCTTTTCTTGCCCATGGACTTCCTGTATCGGGGTCAACCATAACTTTGCCCATATACTGAAAACGACCGTACGGACCTGGAAAAACAACCTTTCTGCCTCCGTCAGCAACATATGAACGCTGTTGCAGACTTCCTGTTAAAAGCGGCATGAATGGTTTACAGTCTTCGAGAACCCTGTCACCTAACCACTGCTGAGCATCATCAAA
This sequence comes from Ruminococcus sp., assembly GCA_023667385.1. GTDB lineage: Bacteria > Bacillota > Clostridia > Oscillospirales > Acutalibacteraceae > UBA6857. Next base: position 3,481 of record JAMPAE010000210.1, on the reverse strand, counting down.
ACGTTTAGAGTACCTGTCAAGCGCTATATGCACACTGAAATTCGGACACACATAAGAAATACCCGGAAAGTGAAAAATCTCGCTCATATTATCTGCCTCCTATCTCAAAGTGAGGAATAAGGCCAAAATAAGCAGCCGATGTAATCATGTAGATTCCGTCATGCTCGTTATTCATGTGGTGATATAAGCCGCTTTCATAATCGTTTTCGTCATATGTTGCGGTATCTTCCCATACTCCGTCAAAAATAAAATCACATTCAGGCTTGAATGTGACATAATCATCAGGATATTGACACTTTGCATATGCTTTCGGACCGATGTATTTCTTCAATCCAAATTGCGTTTGGATCTTTTTACAACTATCACAGTTGATAAGAATCTCTACAGTATCTCCGTTTGTTTTTCCGTGATTTGTAGAATTACTTGATTTGACACCGAGTAAATCTGTGTTATGGATAACAGTCGGATACCATGTTTCGGTAAGTGCATGATAGTTAAATACAGTAATCGTGTTTCGGTACATGGTGCACCTCCCCCGCATAAAGCAAATTAACACCATTTGCATCAGGAACATTTGCAAGATATTTAACAGCAATGCTATTAATCAACTTGGCTTGTTCATTGACATCAGCAGCGGCAGCAGAGTATACAGAACCCGAGCCGCCGCTTGTGTTGTAAGAAATAGACTCTCGGCCTGACGATATGGAAGAAACAGCGCCCTTATAAGTGCCATCCTCGCTCTTTTGGGCTGATGTAGCTTTACGCTGAATGTCAATACAGTAAAGGGCTTCAGCAACGGCACACACAGCCTTTTTAACCTTTACAGCGTCGTGCTCGATTTCAGGAAACGCATGAATTAATCTTCCATGCGTAATCGCATCGATTTCATCACTCGCTAAAGATAGCCACTTTCTGGCGCATTCAGCGTTGAGCGTATCACCGTAGAACTCATATTTATAGAATTCATGGTCTGCGTATGCCATAGTGGGCCTCCTTATTTGTTTCCGTTGTCACCGGTGTTTCCTGCGTCACCTGCATTGGCAGCGTTTTTGTTTCCGCTTTTGCCTTTACCGGTTACTTCAACATATCTGTCAGACGCTTTCATCAAAGCAATTGTTGCTTTGTTTTCCGTGCTTACAATGTTTCCGGTAACTGTGTTTTTAAACTTCATAATTAATAACCTCCACAAATATAATCAGGCTGCTGTGCCTTTGAAAATAAGGTCAGGTGTTACAGCTTCAGTACCGTAATGGTAGAACAGTGAAACACCGTATGCCTGTGAAAGCGGAATCTTCTCAGGAGCATAAGCATCTGCCATAACAGGCTGTGCAACTGCACCGTCAACCATGAGAATGTACTTAACATCAGCTGGAAGATGAACACAAGATTTGCATTCAACACCGTGCCATGTGTAAAATTCCTCTGCTGATGTGTCGATATTTGAACGAGCCTGCTTGTCAAGGTTGTTTCTGATCTTGCCGTAATACTGAGTATTCAAAACAAGATGCATCATCTCACGGGGAACGCCGTCAACAAAGTCATTCTTTGTGTTTTCGCATTCCTGAATAACTGCTTCGAGTTCGTCAGCAATTTCTGCACCGGCAGCAACCCCAACCGAAACAGCTGCATCAGCAGCACACTTGAAGAACTCTGTGTCAAGTTCGGATGCCATGCGAATAACGTGATTACGGCTACGACGGTCAAGCAAGCCATCAACGCCATAAAGGCGTGTGTCCTTTTCTTCAATTTCTTCAACAATTTCCTTGTCATTGTCAACCTTAACAACAACAGGCTTTGCTTTTACGTTGTTACCCTTACCTGCTGCACGGGCAGTGCCGTATTCCTGTGATTTTGCGTTTGCAAAACGCTTTGCTTCAACAGAACCTGATGACGGATCGCCCGAAAGGTCCTGGTTTTTCATGTTAGAAGACACGAGCGACTTCATAACATTTTCAATTACTCTGCCGTAAAGTTCGGAGAGGTAATCGTTGCCCTCATCTGTGAGGAGCACACTTAATGATTTAATTCTTGGCATAATAATTCATCCTTTCTAAATTAAAAAACTGACGGAGGCACGAACTTCTTGTTACCGCTGCCTGAACCGTTTCCTGATTCAATGCGATCTGTAAAGTTCGGTGCATTCTCCTTCTTTTTGGCTTCCTCTTCGGCAGCCTTTTTTTCTTCCGCTGTCTGATACAGTCCGTTGTCTTTTTCTTTTGCTGACTTCATAAAATCATCAAATCCAAAGAATGCTCCGTCTTTCCAACTCAAGCCACTGTCTTCCGCTGTACACTCAGAAATAAGCTGCTTGCGTGCATAAGGCGAGCTGACGCCGTATTCATCCAGCTTTTGATTAATCCAATCCTTTTGATCTCGCTGAGTAATGCGAAGCTCGAAGTCTTTCTTCGCTGCTTCGGCTTTGTCTTTCCAGTCTTGGATTTCGTCTTTGACCTTTTCAGGGTCGATTCCCTCAAATTTCTTCAAGGTTTCTTCGGCTGTTTCAAACTGCGATTTGTAATTATCTCGCTCTCCTTCGAGTGCGGTAATTCGCTGCTTGTGCTTTTCAATGTCCTTTCCGTTAATGGCAAGAACCTGATTAGCCTGCTCATCCGACAGACCGATAGCGGTGAGTTCTTCTGTTTTCATGGATTACCTCCTGTTCACGGTTAGGCTTTTTAGGACGTCGCCATGTCCTACCGTTCCTGCATTGTTAGGACCGCAGGTAGTCCAATTGTTGTACCCTTGTCGGATTTGCACCGACTAAAGCTGAAAAAGGGCATGAAAAAAGAGCAGTTTTAAGTGATGCTCAGCACTATGTAAAAAAGGAGGAACGAAAAAAAAAATCGTAGAAAACTATTTTTTACTGCCCATCCAGGCAAGAATGATGATTGTCGTGCAAATGATTGCTGTAATAATTACTGATGTTGACATCTAACCACCTCCAAAACCAATATAAAAAAGCTCCTTGATTTTCTCAAAGTGCATTGCTGTGATTATTAACTTGTTGAACCGTTATAACAGCATCTGCCGTCGTGCCATGCTCCGCATTCTTCTTTGTAGCATTTCATCGGTTCATCGGTTCATACATTACTTGTGTAATAGTTTTACCGTTCGTGATAATGTTTTCATCATTTGGATTCTGAATCCAATTCTGATAAGTAGTTTCAGAACGGTCGTTATATGGACATATCATGAAATTTGCTCCTTTTTATGACTTCTCTGTGCCGCTCCTCGCGCTTTCGCCGCCTCGGAACGATTCCATTTTGCAATGTTGATTCTGTCAGACAACTTTTTTAAGCCGTTTTCTTCACAGAACCTGTTATACATCACATTATGTTTAGTCAACCGCTCGGCAGCTTTCACATAGTCGGCTTCGAGTTCCTTTTTTAAGTTCTCATCTTCTGCACCGTTTATAGCTTCACGAAGTGCTAAAACTTCATGCTTATCTTTTCTTATCTGACGTTCAAGTTGCCTTTGCTTT
>JAMPAE010000020.1 GCA_023667385.1 Ruminococcus sp. | reverse complement strand
GTCAAAACGCAAGCGTTTTGACAGCTCCCTCACAGAGGGAGCCAAAAAAGCATTCCTCAAAACCTTCACTGGCGACCGATGGTCGCCCCTACATTCATTTTATTTACTTTTCTTTACTTTTATTTTCTTTACTTTTATTTTCTTTTATTTGTTGCGTTTCTGCAACATTTTGATGCGTTTTCATGGGTTTATGTTGTATTTTCAATTGATTCTGTTGCAGAATCGAGCATTTCTGTCACATTTTTGCAGGTTTTTGTTGCAGAATCAAATTCTGCGGCAGCAATCCTGCGGTTGGCAACATCCCACCCGCAATACCAAAAAAGACAAAAAAGGCAGCCTTGCGACTGCCTTTTAATTTTGTTTTCAGCTTATTCAGCGTCGGGCTCATAAAGTGCCTTGAGCTTCTTGAGATGTTCATATTTTTCTTTTGCCATCTCTGCGCTTGCAGTGTAAAGTGCTTCAGCTCTTTCGGGGAACTCACGGGTAAGTCTTGCATAACGTGCTTCGCCCTTGATGAAGTCAACATACTCTGCTGTTGGGTCTTTGCTGTCGATTGTGAGCGGGTTCTTGCCCTCTGCTTTGAGTCTTGGGTCAAAGCGGAAGTTGTGCCAATAGCCTGCTGCAACAGCTTTCTTTTCTTCGGTCATGCTGATGCCCATGCCGCCCTTGATGCCGTGGTTGATGCACGGTGCATAAGCGATGATGATTGATGGACCGTCATAGCTTTCAGCTTCCTTGAATGCCTTGAGGCACTGAGCATAGTCTGCGCCCATTGCAACCTGTGCAACATATACATAGCCATAGCTCATTGCAATTTGAGCAAGATCTTTCTTCTTAACTTCCTTACCCATTGCTGCAAACTGAGCAATTGCGCCTGTTGGAGTTGCCTTTGAAGCCTGTCCGCCTGTGTTTGAATAAACCTCGGTGTCGAACACAACGATGTTTACGTTCTGATGTGAAGCGATTACATGGTCAAGACCGCCGAAGCCGATGTCATATGCCCAGCCGTCGCCGCCGAAGATCCACTGTGATTTCTTTGCAAGGTAATCAGCGTCTTTAAGGATGTCCTTAGCGGCTGCTGCACCTGCTTCACAGCAATCAATTTCGTTTTCATTGAGAGCTGCAACAAGAGCCTTTGATGCGGCTGCGTTTGCAACGCCGTCTTCTTTAGTATCAAGCCATGCCTTTGCAGCAGAAGCAACTGCTTCCTTCGGGCAATTTTCAGCAAGAAGCTGAACTTTTTCAGCAAGTCTGTTTCTGATGGCTTGCTGAGCAATCAACATACCATAGCCGAACTCTGCGTTATCCTCAAACAATGAGTTACCCCATGCAGGGCCGTGGCCTTTTTTGTTTACTGTATATGGTGTGCTTGGAGCACTGCCGCCCCAAATTGAAGAACAACCTGTTGCGTTTGCAAGATACATTCTGTCGCCGTAAAGCTGAGTTACAAGCTTTGCATACGGTGTTTCACCGCAGCCTGCGCAAGCACCTGAGAACTCAAGAAGCGGAGTTCTGAGCTGGCTGCCCTTAACGGTTGAATCCTTGAACTTTTCAAGAACTTCCGGCTTTTCGTCAAGAGAATAGAGATAATCATATGATTTCTGCTGAGAAGCCTGAGAATCAAGCTCGTTCATCACAATTGCCTTTTCGCCCTTCTTGCCCGGGCAAACGTTTGCGCATGAGCCGCAGCCTGTGCAGTCCATGACTGAAACGCCGATTGCGAAGTTATAATTTGCCATGCCTGTCATCGGAACTGATTTTGTTCCCTCAGGAGCAGCAGCGGTTTCATCAGCATTCATTGCGAACGGACGGATTACTGCGTGCGGGCAAACATATGAGCAGATGCCGCACTGGATGCAGTTTTCGGGGAGCCATGTCGGAACGTCAACTGCAACGCCTCTCTTTTCAAATGCGGCTGTGCCCTGCGGCAATGCACCGTCAACTGTGTCAAGGAAGGTTGAAACAGGAAGTGTGTCACCAAGCTGAGCCGAAGTCGGGTTGAGAATTTCTTCAACATACTTCTTAACGTCTGCTCTGTCTGAAACAACTTCAAATGAACGTGTTTCAATTTCCGCATCTTTCCATGAAGCAGGAACTTCAACTTTAACAACACTGCCGATACCTTTTTCGATGGCCTTGTGGTTAAGCTCAACAATGTCCATACCCTTTTTGCTGTATGATCTTGTTGCAGCGTCTTTCATCAGTTCAATTGCCTTATCGGCAGGAATGATGTTTGAAAGGCCGAAGAATGCAGACTGCAAAATGGTGTTAACACGTCCGCCGAGGCCAAGCTGCTTTGCGATGTGTGTTGCGTCAATGGTATAGAACTGAATGTTGTTTTCAGCAATGCACTTTTTAACAGAGCCGGGGAGATTTTCCTCAAGACCTGCTGCATCCCATGAGCAGTTAAGCAGGAATGTGCCGCCCGGAACAAGGTCCTGAACCATCGGATACTTATAAAGATATGCCGGATTATGGCAGGCAACGAAGTTTGCTTTGTTGATGAGATAGGTTGACTTGATTGGAGTTTTGCCGAAGCGAAGATGTGAAACAGTCAAGCCGCCTGATTTCTTAGAGTCATATGAGAAGTAACCCTGAGCGTACATATCGGTGTTATCGCCGATGATTTTGATTGAGTTTTTGTTTGCACCAACAGTACCGTCAGCACCAAGACCCCAGAACTTGCAGTTTGTTGTGCCTGCCGGAGTTGTGTCGGGAGTTTCGGTGACAGGAAGTGAAAGGTTTGTGACGTCATCGTTGATTGCAACAGTGAAATGCGGCTTTGGATTTTCTGCTTCCATGTTGCGGTAAATTGAGATAACGTGTGACGGGTTGGTATCCTTTGAGCCGAGAGCATAACGTCCGCCGTAAACAGGAACGTTTGCAAACTTTGATTCTCTCAAAGCGGCAACAACGTCAAGATAAAGCGGTTCACCGTATGAGCCGGGTTCCTTGGTTCTGTCAAGAACAGAAATTGCCTTAACAGTGTCAGGAATAGCATCAACAAGGTGCTTTGCTGAGAACGGTCTGTAAAGACGAACCTTAACAAGGCCGACTTTTTCGCCCTTAGCGGTGAGATAGTCAATTGTTTCTTCAATTGTGTCACAGGTTGAACCCATTGCGACGATAACTCTTTCTGCATCGGGTGCACCGTAATAGTTGAAGAGCTTATAGTTGGTGCCGAGCTTATCGTTGACTTTGTTCATGTAATCCTCAGTGATGTCAACGATGTCCTCGTAATATTTGTTGCGGGCTTCGCAAGCCTGGAAATAGATGTCAGGGTTCTGAGCTGAACCGTGAAGAACAGGATGCTCAGGATTGAGAGCACGGCGGCGGAATGCGTCAACAGCGTCCCAGTCAAGCATATCTGCAAGGTCTTTATAGTCCCAAACTTCGATTTTCTGAACTTCGTGAGAAGTGCGGAAACCATCAAAGAAGTGCATGAACGGAACACGACCCTTGATTGTTGAAAGGTGAGCAACTGCGCCAAGGTCCATAACTTCCTGAACGTTGCCTGAGCAAAGCATTGCATAACCTGTTTGACGGCAGGCATAAATGTCTGAATGATCGCCGAAAATTGTGAGTGCGTGGGTTGCAATTGTTCGGGCAGCAACATGAATTACGCTCGGAAGAAGCTCACCTGCGATTTTATACATATTCGGAATCATGAGCAGCAAGCCCTGAGAAGCGGTATAGGTTGTTGTGAGCGCACCTGTTAAAAGTGAGCCGTGAACAGCACCTGCTGCGCCGCCTTCTGACTGCATTTCAGCAATTTTTACCTTTTGACCGAAAAGGTTTTTAACATTTTTTGAGGACATTACGTCCGTAACCTCTGCCATGTTTGATGACGGAGTAATCGGATAAATAGCAGCAACTTCCGTAAACGCATATGACACGTGAGCGGCGGCACTGTTACCATCCATTGTTTTAGTTTTTCTTGCCATTGGAATTTCCTCCCTTGTGGATTTTTAGGATAAAATGAATAAACCAATTACGATAAATTATATCACCAAAAGCCCTGATTGTAAATAAGCATTCAGCAAAAAAATGAAAAATATTACTAAAGAATGACAAAAAATTGTATATTTATGTTAACTTTTGACTATTTGCTCCCTTTTGTGTATAATAAATCCATTAAGAAACAGTCAGAACAGAGGTAATTTTAACATGGAGTTTGCAGGGAAATATGTTGGAACGGTTTCAACAATCTTCCTTAAAGGCGAGGTTAATTTCACAATTCTTCAATTCGGCGAGCAGTTCAGCCTTGAATTGAAGCTGCCAAAGCCGATGGACAAGGTTGGGGTTCACATCAACGAAATTCACAGGGAAAACAATTCGCTTTGCGGCACAGGCACACTTTCAATCATGCCGAAAAGCGTTGTTGAATCAAAAATCACGTTTGAAGAAAGCGGAAAAATAAAAGCCTTCATGAAAATTCCGAAGCTTGGAAAAGTTGTCATGAAGGGAATCAAAAAAATATCAGATTAAACCGCCGGCTGTTTTGTTTTTTTATTGTTATGGTTTTATGTATTGCCTGCGGTTTAACCGATAAATTTCAACTGCAAGAGCCGTGCCGTCTATGTCCGCTCGTCATCGGACAGCCACAAATTTAGATTCATCACGGCTTCTTGTTTTGTTGTGATTGAATTATATTATAAGTTCTTATGAACTTCAAATGTGATTTAAAGATAAAACTGCCTGAAATTCATCAGTTTCAGGCAGTTTGTTAATTTAGCTCTTATTTTCTTTTATTTTCACGCTTTTGCACAATTTATCTGCATTTTACTTTTCACCAAGCAGCTTTGCAAGCTCTTCCATGAATGTGTTGATGTCCTTGAACTGACGATAGACCGATGCAAAGCGAACATAAGCAACCTCATCAAGCTCTTTGAGCTTTTCCATTGCAAGCTCGCCGATGTGCACAGATGTTACCTCACGGTCAAGTGAGTTTTGCAGCTCAGCCTCAATTGAACTGACAACGTTTTCAATTTGTGAAATTGAAACAGGGCGCTTTTCACACGCACGAAGCATACCGTTGAAAAGCTTTACTCTGTCAAAAGCTTCCCTCGATTTATCTTTTTTCACAACGATAATCGGCACGGTTTCAATAATTTCATAAGTGGTAAACCTTTTTGCGCAGGAAATGCATTCACGCCTTCTTCTGATTTTTTCGCCCTCATCGGTCGGCCTTGAATCAATAACCTTGCTTTCGGAATAACCGCAAAACGGACACTTCATTTTTCATCAGCCCCATTCATTTTCTTATATAGCCCGGAAACATGGGCTTTGTTGCTTTTTAGTTTAACATAATTATTCCGAAGATACAACAGCTTATGAAAAAAATTAGCTGCAATGCAATGATTTTATTTAATTTTTCAGTTGAAAAAGGTCGCATTTTCTGTTAATATTATCATTGGAATTTTTTATGAACGGTGTGATGAATTTGTTTAAAATAGGTTTTGATAACGATAAATACATAAAAATGCAATCGGAGCAAATCAGAAAGCGTATTTCAGAGTTTGGCGGCAAGCTTTACATGGAGTTCGGCGGCAAGCTTTTTGATGACAACCACGCTTCACGTGTGCTGCCCGGCTTTGCACCGGACAGCAAGCTGAGAATGCTTCTTCAGCTCAAGGATGAAGCCGAAATTGTCATTGCAGTCAGCGCAGGCGCAATTGAAAGCAACAAAAGGCGTGGCGACCTCGGCATCACATATGACATGGAGGTGCTCAGGCTCATTGACCTGTTCAGAAGCGTCGGACTTTATGTCGGCTCTGTTGTAATCACGCAATACAGCCACCAGGATGCAGCAGATGCATTCAAAACAAAGCTGCAAACCCTTGGCGTGAACGTGTTCACCCACTATCGCATTGAGGGTTATCCGTCAAACGTTGAAAACGTTGTTTCACCAAACGGATACGGCAAAAATGAATACATTGAAACAACACGTCAGCTCATTGTTGTGACTGCACCCGGCCCCGGCAGCGGAAAAATGGCAACCTGCCTTTCTCAGCTTTATCACGAGCATCTTCGTGGAATCGACGCAGGATATGCCAAATTTGAAACCTTCCCAATTTGGAACCTGCCGCTCATCCACGTTGTTAACCTTGCCTATGAGGCTGCAACAGCAGACCTTAACGATGTTAACATGATCGATCCGTTCCACCTTGATGCATATGGAATTGCAACAGTCAACTATAACCGTGACATTGAGGTTTTCCCTGTGCTCAACACAATTTTCGAGCGCATTTACGGCTCATCGCCATATAAATCACCAACCGACATGGGCGTAAACATGGCAGGCAACTGCATTTTTGATGACGCTGCTGTCACCGAAGCCGCAAAGCAGGAAATCATCAGAAGATATTATAAGGCGCTGTGCGATGTTCGCAAAGGACTTGATGCAAACGAGGAAGTTAAGAAAATCGAATTTCTCATGAACAAGGCAGGCATCAAATCTTCCGACAGAGCCGTTGCAATTGCCGCAAACAAAATTGCCGCTGAAACAAACTCACCTGCCGCCGCAATTGAGCTTGCAGACGGAACGATTCTGACGGGCAAAACAAAAAATCTTCTCGGCGCAACATCCGCCCTCATTCTTAATGCATTGAAATATCTTTCGGGCATTGACGATGAGCTTACACTGATTCCGTCAAGTTTGATTGAGCCTGTTCAAAGCCTTAAAGTGAACTATCTCGGCAGCGAAAATCCCAGGCTTCACATTGACGAAATTTTGATTGCGCTTTCCGTCAGTGCGGCAACAAACGAAAACGCCGCAAAAGCACTGAGCGCATTACCGAAACTGAAAGACACCGAGGCTCACTGCTCTGTCATTCTTTCAAGCCGTGACACAATGGTGTTCAGCAAGCTCGGAATCCGCCTGACCTATGAGCCTGACTATGAAAACGACAAGCTTTATCATATATAACAAAACATACTCAACGAAGCTGTGCAGCAATTGTACGGCTTCGTTTTTATTATGGTATAATCTTGCTTTTTGCCCCTATATTATGTAAAATAAAGCTGTAAAGTAAATGCAGTTGCATTAAAGGAGAAAACATTATGAGAACGATTACAAACATTAATCAAGGCTGGTGCTTTTCAAAAAAAGCCCAAGCTGTTCCGCAGGCACTTCCAACCGATTGGGAAGCGGTTAATTTGCCCCACACATGGAACGGTTCTGACGGTCAGGACGGCGGCAACGATTATTACAGAGGCAAATGCTATTACGCAAAGGCACTGAAACAAGCTGACCTTGGTGACGGAGAGGTTCACTATCTGCAATTTGACGCAGTTAACTCATCGGCAGAGGTTTTTTGGAACGGTGAAAAGCTTGCGGAGCATCACGGCGGCTATTCAACGTTTCGAGTCAGAATTCCAAAAATCAAAGAGGAAAACCTGCTGGTGGTTACCGCCGACAACAGCCCTAATGAGCTTGTCTATCCTCAGGTTGCGGACTTCACGTTTTACGGCGGAATCTATCGTGACGTGAATGTGATTGCTGTCGGTGGGAACCATTTTGATTTGGATTATTACGGTGCACCCGGCATTGCAGTCACGCCGAAAGTGAACGGCAAGGATGCCGACGTGCAGGTCAGCGCTTACGTCACGGCAGATGAAAGCTGCGAGGTATTGTTTGAGATAATCGCAGACGGCAAAGTCATTGCAGCGCAAAAAGCAAGCGTATCCACCCCGAATGCAAGCTTCAAAATTGAGAATGCTCACCTTTGGAACGGAACGATTGACCCATATTTATACACAATGAAAGCAACGCTGATTTGCGGCGAAAATGCTGTTGATGAAGTTTCGGCTCGTTTTGGCTGCCGCAGCTTTGAAATTGACCCAAACAAGGGCTTCATTCTCAACGGCAAAGAATATCCGCTCAGGGGTGTTTCACGTCATCAGGACAGACCGAACGTCGGCAACGCACTTACCGCCGAGCATCACAAAGAGGACATGGATTTAATTTGCGAAATGGGTGCAAACACAATCCGCCTGGCGCACTATCAGCACTCACAGACGTTCTATGATTTATGCGATGAGCACGGCATGATTATCTGGGCTGAGATTCCTTATATTTCAAAGCATATGCCGACTGCGGAGGAAAACACATATTCACAGATGACGGAGCTGATTTGCCAAAACTATAACCACCCGTCAATTGTGACATGGGGACTTTCAAATGAAATCACCATGAACGGCGCCGCAGACAAAAGCCTTGTTGACAACCACCGCAAGCTTAACGACCTTGCTCACAAACTTGACAAAACCAGACCAACAACAATGGCAGTGCTGACAATGTGCCCACCCGATGCTGAGTACACACAGGTTTCCGATATTTTGTCATATAACCACTATTTCGGATGGTACGGCGGCACGGTGAATATGTATGGCACATGGTTTGACAATTTCCGCAAGAAGTTCCCGAACAAGGCAATCGGACTGAGCGAATATGGCTGCGAAGCCCTCAACTGGCACACATCAACCCCTGAACAAGGCGATTACACCGAAGAATACCAGGCATATTATCACGAAGAGCTTATCAAGCAAATCATGGACAGACCTTATCTTTGGGCAACTCACGTTTGGAATATGTTTGATTTTGCCGCCGATGCACGAAGCGAGGGCGGTGAAAACGGCATGAATCACAAAGGCTTGGTCACGTTTGACCGCAAATATAAAAAGGATTCCTTCTATGCATATAAAGCATGGCTTTCGGCTGAACCGATGATTCATCTTTGCGGCAAGCGCTATGTTGACCGTGTTGAAGACGTCACAAAGGTTACCGTTTATTCCAATCAAAGCGAGATTGAGCTTTTTGCAAACGGCGTGAGCCTCGGCAGGCAGAAAAAAGGCAGGTATCCGTTCTTCTGCTTCGATGTGCCGAACAGCGGAGAAACCACGCTGACCGCAAAAGCAGGCGACCTCACCGATGAAAGCAAAATCCGCAAGGTTGAAACAATCAATGAAGATTACGTGCTCAAAGAGGAGGGCGCAGTCATCAACTGGTTTGAAATTGAAACTCCGCCCGGATATTATTCGGTGAACGACACCATAGGCGACATTCTTTCAACCTTCGGCGGCAAAATTGCTGCACTGAGAATTGGCTTGATTGCGCTCAAAGCACTCAAAAGCGGCAAAGGTGAAGGCGGAATGGGTGCAAGCGTTTCTGCAATGAAAATCAACAAGCAGCTCATTGACATGGGCAAAGGCTTCTCCATCAAGCGAATTGTCATGATGGCGGGCGGAATGTTCACAAAAGAGGACATTTTGAATTTCAACGCCATGCTCAACAAGGTTAAGAAAAAGAAAAAGTAAAAATATATTTTGGAAAATAATTGCATTTTCTTTTCAAGCATGATATAATTTGTTTGCTAAAAAAGCAACGAACATTATGTTATAAGGGAGGGATTGCAATGGACGCAATCGAAAATTTTGTGAAAAAACTTATGAGAGTTTTCAAGTCAGTATATAAATGGTTCAGCGAGATTGAATTTGAAATCATAGTAACGCTGCCTGAATCTCCATTTGAATTTGAATTTTGATGATGCAACAAGTCCGAAGCTTAAATGCTCCGGACTTGTTTTCATTATATTTTTTGCTGCTTTTTTAATATGCGGAGACAGCTCAAAAAATCATTGCAGTCTTACCCGCATACGAAAAAATCATCTGCTTCTTTTGCTGATTGCTTTGAGCAAAGCACTTGAAACTGCACCGCCGACAACGAAGCATACACCTGCTTCAATGAGACCTTGAACGCCAACGAAAAGGGCAACAAAGCTGAAAACGTTGGTTGCACCAAGCTGTGTCATCAGGTTTTGAATGAACTCAGTTCTGCCGAAAAGCAAAACCAATGCACCCATGAAGAAAACCGTGTTGAGCAGAGGACCAACAAGAGAAGCTACCGTTGCACCGGCATATTTCATTTTGTTGGATTTTGCAATTGCCTTATAGATTAAGCCGATGAGCCAGCCTGCAAGGATACGTATCATGCAGACAATGAAAGCAAAAACCGGGTTAATCGAAAGCAAGGTTGCACCGAATGCACTTGAGCCAAAGCATTGAACGAAGCTTGTCAAGCCGAAAACACCGCCGAGAATTGCGCCTGCGGCAGGGCCTGCAACAATTGCACCAACAACAACCGGAATCATGATGAACGTGATTTCAAGCCCCGGTGTGCGCAAATAGCCGAGGGGCGTAAACGCCATGATGATTATGATTGCGGCAAACATTGCTGTTTCTGCAAGCCACAAAGTTTTCTTTTGCGTGCTTTGATTGTTTTTTGCCATAATAAAAACTCCTTTGCTGTCACCGCTTTGGCATAGCGTGTGACGCCTTTTTATTTATAAAACGCAAATGCTGTGAACCGCTTTTCAATATCCGTTTATAAAATACAAATCAAATTTGCAAAGCTTATGTTCACAATATTCACGAATTACACTGAAACTATTTTTTCTTTTGGTTTATCTTGTAAAGATGGTAAAGTCCGTTAAGGGTTAAATTCGGCTCACACCTGATTTTGGTTTCGCAAAGCGGAACAATCAGTTGAGCAAGTCCTCCTGTTGCAATCACTGCTGCGGATTCATCAATTTCATATTCACTGCGGATTTTTTTGATGAAGCCGTCAATCATCAGTGCATTCCCCCAAACAACGCCGGAATTCATGCTGTCTGCCGTGTTTTTTCCAAGCAGCGTTTTCGGCGTAAGAAGCGGAACGTCGGTCAGCAATGAGCACGATTTTGTCATTGCGTCAAATGCAGTTTTCACACCCGGGGCAATGATGCAGCCGCAAAGTTCGCCTTTTGCGTTGATTGCAGTCAGCGTTGTTGCCGTGCCGAAATCAAGCACAATCATCGGCGCTTTTTCAACTTGCATTGAAGCAACGGTTGCCGCCACAATGTCTGCACCAACTGAGCTTGGTATTTCCGTTCTGATGTTCAGCCCTGTTTTGATTCCTGCGCCAACAATCATCGGTGTGACGCCGAAAGCTTTCAGCGCAGATGAAACTGTGTGAGTGAGGCTTGGAACAACCGAAAGCAGAATTGCTCCGTCAAAAGCCGAAGAATCAACCTTATTTTTTTCAAAAACATCGCTTAAAAGGATTGCGTATTCATCAGATGTTTTAAGTCTGTCGGCGCTGAGCTTGCTTTTAAAAACAAGCCGTTCACCGTCAAAAACACCAAGCGAAACGCTTGTGTTACCAATGTCAACTGCAAGAATCATAACACTGTTCCTCCTTTGTTAATTCAATCAGTATAGCAACTCTATGTTTTCATGTCAAACATACGGATTAATATATCTGTTGCGCTTTGCAGTGCCTCTGCCCCATTCAATCGCTTTTGCTGGGCAGGAATGGATGCACCTCATGCAGCTTGTGCAGTTTGCTTTCACCCAAACAGGCCTGCCGTTTTGCATTTCAATTGCAGAGCAAACACAGCCATTCGCACATTTTCCGCAGCCGATGCACTTTTCCGTCACATGAAACTTCTTTGTTTTGCTCATCGGCTTATATAACGGATACATGATTTTCGTCATGAACTGAGTGCCTTTGATGCTGTTAAAATCACCTTTTTGCTTTGCGGTGATTTTCCTTGCCAGCTCGTCAATTTCACGGTTTGCAGTTTCGAGCCTTGCCGTGGCTTCTTCTTTTCCGTCAATGGCAAACATCGGAATGTAATTGTCAACCATTTTCACTGCAAATTCAGCGTCAACGATGATGCCTTTTTTGCTAAGCGCAGTTTTCAGCATTTTTCCTGCGGCAGCAGTTGTTCCTCCGCAGGTTAAGCCTGTAAATACATAGCCTGCACCGGATGCGTTAATGTGCAAGCCATCAAGAAATTCAAGCACCGCCGACGGGATACCCGAAAAATAAACAGGCATGATGAAGCCGAGCGTTTCTCCGCTTTGAACAGTGTAATCATATTCTCCGTTTTGCACTGCCTTTGTGATTGAAACGGGCTTTTCGCCGCTCGCAGCGCAAACCGCCTTGGCAAAGTATTTTGAATTGCCTGTTGCCGAAAAATAAAAAATCATGCTTCGTTCTTCCTTTCTGTCATCTCCAACACTTTGAGTACCTCATCTAATGTATGCGTTGCTGTTTGTTTGAGAAGTTTTACCGAAATATATTGCTTTGATTTTGCCGCACTGATCATTACTCTGCCCCTGAAAAATTTGCTGAGCATTGCAATGTGGGCAGGCTTAATGTCATTCGTATAAAGAAGCACCATGCCGTTTCGTTGAGCAATTTCATAAACTCCGACTGCTGACGCACGGTTTCTGATAAGCGCAACATCAATGAGCCCTTTCACACATTCGGGCGGCTCACCGAATCGGTCAATAAGCTCATCCATAACGTCCATTGAATCCTCTTCGCTGCGGATTGATGCAATTCGCTTATACATACCGATTCTGTTTTTAACACTGTCAATGTAATCTTCGGGGATGTGCGCATCAATGGCAAGGTCAATCAAGCATTCGTTTTCTTCGGTTTGCAGCTTTTCGGGCACAGCGGATTTTTCGTTTTCAACCGCCTGCGAAAGAAGCTGTAAATACATATCATAGCCGACAGCCTCCATGTGACCGTGCTGCCGAGCGCCAAGGATGTTGCCTGCACCACGTATCTCCAAATCTCGCATTGCAATTTGAAAACCTGAACCAAACTGCGTAAACTCACGAATTGCGCCAAGCCTTCTTTGCGCAACCTCGGAAAGCTGCTTTCTGTCATCATAGGTAAAATATGCAAAGGCACGTCTTGAGCTTCTGCCGACTCTGCCCCTGATTTGATGAAGCTGCGCCAAGCCGAGCTTATCGGCATCTTCAATAATCAGTGTGTTTGCGTTCGGTATGTCAACACCGGTTTCAATGATGGTTGTGCAAACAAGGATGTCAATTTCGCCTTCCAAAAGCTGCCGCCAAACCTCACTGAGCTGTTCCTCGCTCATTTTTCCGTGCCCGATTCCGATTCTTGCATCGGGCAAAAACTCACGAATCTTTCCCGCTGTTTGTTCAATTGTGTCAACACGGTTGTGCAGGTAATAAACCTGACCGCCACGCCTGATTTCACGGCTCATCGCTTCGGCAAGGATTTCCATGTCATGAGCAATGACATAAGTTTGAACAGGATGTCTGTCCTGCGGCGGAATTTCAAGCACAGACATATCACGGATTCCGCTCATTGCCATGTTGAGCGTGCGTGGAATCGGCGTTGCTGAAAGGGTGAGAACATCAACCAACGGGAAACGTTCCTTGAGCTTTTCCTTTTGCGAAACACCAAAGCGCTGTTCTTCATCAACAATGAGCAATCCCAAATCCTTGAACTCAACCGAAGAAGCAATGATGCTGTGAGTACCCACAACGATGTCTATACTGCCACGTTTGAGCGCCTTTTTGATTTTTGTGCGCTCTGAAACAGTCCTGAAACGTGAAAGCATTTCAATTTCAACCGGGAAACCGCTGAAACGCTTTTTGATTGTTTGATAATGCTGAAAAGCAAGGATGGTTGTTGGAACAAGAATTGCACATTGTTTTCCGTCAGCAACGCATTTAAACGCCGCACGCAGTGCAACCTCGGTTTTGCCAAAGCCAACGTCGCCGCAAAGCAATCTGTCCATCGGATAGGATTTTTCCATGTCCTGCTTGATTTCTCTGATTGAATCAAGCTGGTCATCAGTTTCCTCAAACTCAAACCTGCGCTCAAAATCGTTTTGCATATCAATATCGGGAGAAAATGCAAAGCCCTGCATACTGATTCGCTTTGCGTAAAGCTCTGTGAGCTGAACCGCCATGTCTTTAACGGCAGATTTAACACGTGCCTTTGTTTTTTTCCACTCGTCACCGCCGAGCTTGTTGAGCTTAACGGCTTTTTCATTGTCACGTGGAGTTATGTATTTTGAAAGTAAATCGAGCTGTGTAACCGGCAGATATAAAACATCCGAGCCACGGAAGTTGATTTTGATGAAATCTTTGACCTTACCGTCAACGGTCATTGTTTTGATTCCGTCAAAAATACCGATGCCGTATACCGCATGAACAACATAATCGCCACGGGTGATGTCCTCAAGGCTCATGAGTACCTTGCCTTGCTTGAAACGCTTTGCGGTTGATTTCTTTTTCACTGTCGCACCGCCACGTCGATATGAAAACAGCCGGAATTTCAATGCATTATATTCAAGCCCTGCGCTGAGTGCACCTGAAACAACACTGACCGATTTTTGCGGAAACTCTGCCGGTACCACCGGGAAAAAGTGAGCCGGAATTTCCTGCGTTTCAAGGTCATAAGCAAGCTCCTTGGCGTTTTTTTCCGTGCCTGCCATAACAACGCAGGTGTAACCCATGCGAAGTGCAGGGGCAAGGTCATCACAAAGAAATTCAAGCGTGCCGTCCCATGCGGCGCTTTGCTGAGCATTGAT
>JAMPAE010000209.1 GCA_023667385.1 Ruminococcus sp. | reverse complement strand
ATGAACTGCTCAAAAACATTGTCCACCTTTGAATAAAGCTGTTGCTTGTTACATGATAAAGCAGCTTTGAGCACTCCGTCACGGTCGAGATGGCGTACTCTTTCAGCGGTATCAAAGGCTTTATATGCCGCACCGGTTGAAACTGAACAATCAGGTTTTACGATGACTATGTTTTCAAATTCAAGCTGCGGAAGATAAGTCAAAATCGTGCCTGTGTACTGAGCGAGCATTGTGCCGCCAAGGGCACAAAACGGAACATCTGAGCCGAATGACGAACAGATTTCAATAATCTGCCTTTCTGAAAGGTTCGGAGCGAAGATTCGCTTCAAAGCTGTTACAACCGCCGCACCATCAGCACTGCCGCCGGCAAGCCCGGCTGCATGAGGAATACACTTTTCAATTGTAATACAGACACCCGGATTACTTATATTGGTGAAGCGAAAAAATGCATCTGCGGCCTTATATGCGATATTGTGCTCATCAACGGGAATATCGCTGACGTTGCAGGAAATTGCTATGTTTTTTGATTCGTTCGTTTCAACGGTAACATTATCATAGATACCGACTGACTGCATGAGCATGAACAAATCGTGATAGCCGTTTTCAAGGGTTGACAAAATGTCAAGCAGAAGATTTATTTTTGCATATGCTTTTACGGTGACTTTCATGGCAATCCTCCTTAATTATGTGGTTTTGAGCTGAACATTCTGAACAGCGGCAGGCACGATGAGAAAAATTTCTTATATGCTTCGCAATAGTCCCTGTCCTCACGCTGACGTTTGCAACCGCCTGCACGGCAAAGCGGATAAAAACGACAGCTTTTGCATTCATCGCTGACAACAAGGCTTTCTTTGATGAACTCGGCTGCTTTTGAGCTTTCAGCCATGGCTTTCAGTTCAACTTCGTTGATATTGCCGAGAAGCCATTCATCGGTGCAATAGAAATCGCACGGATAGATGTTACCGTTTCCCTCGGCAACAAACTGATGTGTGCAAAACCCGCACAAGCCGCACTGCTCAGGGCGCTGTCCGAGATACATTCTGACAAGATTGTCAAACTGCCTGATGCTGACATAATTGCCACGCACGAAATCTTTGACATACAAATTAAAAATGCGAATCAGATAGGCTGCGTACTGCTCGTTTGTCATGTAAAGCTCACTTTCACTTTCATCACCGAACGGACGCAGGCACGGAATGAATTGCAGATATTTATATCCGTTGTCACGAAAATATTTATATATCTTCTCACAGTTATCGGCGCAGTAACCCGTTAAAACCGTGAGGATATTAAACTCAACCTTGTGCTTTTTAAGTTTGTTTGCACCGTTGATGATTTTATAAAATGCGTTCTGACCGTTTGCGTCAACCCGAAACTTGTTGCGTTCATAATCACCGTCAAGACTCAGACCAATCAGAAACTCATTTTTGGCAAAGAACCTTGCCCATGCATCATCAAGCATTGTGCCGTTTGTTTGAAGTGAATAGAAAATGCGAGACTGCTTTTTATTAAGTCGGTTAACAGTTTCAACAAAATGGGTGAAATAATCCATCCCTGCAATCAGCGGCTCGCCGCCCTGAAATGCAAACGAGATACTTTCGCCGTTTGCAAATTCAAGTGCAGACCTGATTAGATTGTCCGCAGTTTCAGTTGACATCACGCCGAAGCTTTGTTCCTCACGGTTTGCGGCAACATCACAATAAAAGCAATATTTGCACCTGAGATTGCAAAGACTTGACGATGGTTTAATCATAATTGAAAGAGGTGGCATTTTATTTCACGATTCCTCTCGGATTGCTTTCAAAATCTTTTTGTATTTGCTCAAGCTGTGACTTCATTTCAGCCGAAATTTCCGGGTACACAGGAGTACGATTATAGTTTTCGCCCTCATCATCCGTCAAAATGTGAAGCCAGTTTTTACGGTATTTATCGAAGAAAGCTGAGTTATCGTTCTGGATACGGTTGAAATACTTGAAAGTCAGGTAATCGTTGTTTTCGAGTATATCATAGTCATAGTCTTTATATTCATCACGGGATTTTACTTCATCAGTTGAAACCGTATATTGAATTGCCTTGATGTTTCTGCGTTTCATGTGCAGTATCGGAGTTTCCTTATCATGAATAACCTCATCTTTCGTGAGCAGCGGAAGCATTGAAACACCGTCAATTTCACGGTCAGTCGGCATATATGATTTTTCGCCGCCGTTGCCCGTGATACCACAAAGATCAACTAAGGTTGGATAAAGATCAACTAGGGTTGCAGTTTGCGAGCGTGTGCCCTCTTTTTCAAACACACCGTTGTTATTATCCCAACGAATCATAAACGGCACCTTCTGCCCGCCTTCATAGGCAAGGTACTTACCGCCCCTCAGCTCACCTGTTGAGCCTTCAAGCGCAGGACCGTTGTCACTTGTGAAAACGATGATTGTGTCATCAAGAACGCCGAGTTCTTCCATTGTTGCAAACAATTCGCCGAGATAATGGTCAAATTCCGTCACGCAGTCAACATATGTGCCCATGCCTGATGCACCTTTAAATTCATCGCCGACAAAAACAGGAGCATGAGGCCACGGTGTTGTGTAATAAGCGAAAAACGGCTCATCTGAATTATTGACTTTATCGGTGATCCATTTTGTGATTTCTTCATGAATCCATTTTGTTGCATTGCTTTGATCCTTGAGTTCTTCAGTTCCGTGGCTGATGACATACTCACCGTTTTCTTCTGTTGCGTGATAAAACGGAACCATATCGTTAACATGATGGCTGCCGTAAAAATAATCAAAGCCTTGGTTAGTCGGAAGATATTCACCGTAATCACCGAGATGCCATTTACCAAAGCAGCCTGTGTTATAGCCTGCGCTTTTGAATGTTTCCGCAATTGTGATTTCATCGCCGAGCATACCGTCGGTGTTGTTAAGCATTTCAATGCTGTTGAAAACTCTTGTTTGAGCAAACGGAGCAAAGCAGTCAACTGTCGGATAGATTACGTTATCTGCATAGCCTCTGTAGGGATAGCGACCGGTGAGAGCAGCAAAACGTGCAGGAGAACAAACCGAATAGCTTGAATAAAAATTTTCAAAATTTAAGCCGTTTTCACCAATTGAGTCAATGTTCGGAGTGTCATATATTGCGCCGTTAAGCGAAACGTCACCGTAGCCGAGATCATCCATGAGAATGACAAGAACGTTCGGCTTGCCATCGGTGTTTTTGTCAACATTTTTCAAATAATCGTCATGTCCGTCCCAAAGTCTTTCTGTCACAGGCTTTGTGCGCATATTCATTGTTAAAACATAAAAAACGGAAGTACCGACTAAAAGAACACTCATAACAGCGGAAAGCGCTTTTTTTGCAGATTCTGACTTAAAGCCCTTTTTCGCAGCGAAGAACAGACCCCAAAGAGCAATTGCAACAGGAAGCACCAGCAAAATGTTGCCTGCGAGCCTTGTGAAGAAATTACCCTCGCCTGCCATGAGAGAATGTGCAGCAGTTGACCAGCCTGTGTGACCGCTTGTGAATGCACCAAAGCCTGCATCAGCCCCCCATATAACATGGAAAATCACTGTGCCAAGGCTTGAAAAAGCATAACCGAGTATCATTGGGAAATAAACTTTTTTCTTGATAATCAGCGAAAGTAAAATCACTGCCGACATGATACAGCAATACCCTACTGAAACAACAGCAATAAGATTCTGCCTTGAAAAAAGCTGAACCAGCATAATCACTGCACCGATT
>JAMPAE010000208.1 GCA_023667385.1 Ruminococcus sp. | reverse complement strand
AAAATATGCATCAACCTTTCTTGAATAGGTCTGACCTGAAACAGGTACACAGCCGTCAAATCCCATGTCCTCAGCGATGAGCTTTTCAAGCTTTTTGATTTTTTCCTCATCGCCGTCAAACAGCTCCATGAAGCTTGCCTGAGTGCCTGTTGTGCCCTTTGAACCGAGAAGCTTCAACGCTGAAAGCTGAAACTCAAGGTTTTCAATGTCCCGGCTCAGTTCATACATCCAAAGCGTTGCCCTTTTTCCGACTGTTGTAAGCTGAGCCGGCTGAAGATGTGTATAGGCAAGGCACGGAAGCGACTTATATTCCTTTGCAAAAGCGGAAAGATTTTTGAGCACCTGAGCCGCTTTTTGAAGCACGATTTTTGATGCTTCACGCAAAATAACAACATCGGTATTATCACCGACATAGCATGAGGTTGCACCAAGGTGAATGATTGGTTCTGCATTCGGGCACTGCTTGCCATAAGCATAAACGTGGCTCATAACGTCATGACGAACGATGCGCTCACGTTCTTCTGCAACGTCAAAGTTTACGTTATCTTTGTTTGCTTCAAGCTCGGCAATTTGTTCATCAGTGATGTCAAGTCCAAGCTGTTTTTCCGCTTTTGCAAGCGCAATCCAAAGCCTTCTCCAGCAACGGAATTTGAAATTATCCGAAAATACGTGCTGCATCTCAGGACTTGCATATCTTGTTGAAAACGGTGAAATATATGAATCTCTGTCAGCCATACTGCTTCTCCTTATTTATTCTCATTTATTCTTGTTAATCATTCTGCTGTCGGCCTCACCTGTTGCAAGGTCAACATAGCGAACATAAAGGGAAATTTTGTTGTCGCTGTTGAGGTTGTTCCAAAGGTTATTTGTGAACTCGTCAATATCATCCGGGATTGCAACTCTTTCAGGCTCGCCCTGAAAAGTCGGAATCGGATTACCGTCACAAACATAGGTGTGAATGAAGTGACCGAGGCCTGCAATCGGCGGATATGAGAAGAAATATCTGTTGCAAGCTGTGCCCTCAGCGTCAGCAGATTTGAGGATGCTCATTTCATAGGTGAAATCACCATTTTCAAAAGTGAGCATACCGCTGATTCTTGGGGTGAAATTCGGCTTATCCGGCTCAAACTCACGCTGCATGAGCGGATGACGCAGGCAGTGCTTGCCCATTTTCATTGAGTTATAAATTGTGTCGGTCTGATCGCCGTTTGTGACAATGAGCTTGTTTTCAAACTGTCTGATTGCGGCATAGATGATGAGTGACGGATCTTCAACCTTTGATACGTCAAACGGCTCGGTGAAAATTTCGCCGTTCTTTTCGGTAAACACACGGTTGCGGCTGTTTTCACTTCTGCCCATGATGAAATATGCAATTGCAGCCTTTTTTGCATCGGCTGTTTTGCCGATTACAATACCTCTGCCGACATATGCATTATCTTTGATAAGCTCGCCTATATCATTAATTTTGTAAATATCCATTTGTATTCTCCCATTTATACGTTGTTCTTACTGTCCTTACGGATGACGTCATGTGCTCCGCCCTCAACAATGCTTGTTGATGAAACGAGGGTCAGCTTTGCTTTGCTTTGAAGCTCCTTGATGCTGAGTGCACCGCAGTTGCACATGGTTGATTTAACCTTGCTGAGGGTTTTGTCAACGTTATCCTTGAGTGTACCTGCATAAGGTACATATGAATCAACACCCTCTTCAAATGAAAGCTTCTTGTCACCGCCGAGGTCATATCTCTGCCAGTTTCTTGCTCTGTTTGAGCCCTCGCCCCAGTATTCTTTAACGTAAGTTCCGCCGATGAAAAGCTTTTCTGTCGGGCTTTCATCAAAGCGGGCAAAATATCTGCCGAGCATGATGAAATCTGCACCCATTGCAAGAGCAAGGGTCATGTGATGGTCATGAACAATGCCGCCGTCAGAGCAAACCGGAACATAGATGCCTGTTTCTTCAAAATATTCATCTCTTGCCTTACAAACTTCGATGAGAGCGGTTGCCTGACCTCTGCCGATGCCCTTTGTTTCACGGGTGATGCAAATTGAGCCGCCGCCTATGCCGACTTTAACGAAGTCTGCACCGCACTTTGCAAGGAAAAGGAAGCCTTCCCTGTCAACAACGTTGCCTGCACCGACTTTAACACTGTCGCCGTATTTTTCACGAATATATTCAATTGTGAGCTTCTGCCATTCTGAAAAGCCCTCAGATGAGTCGATGCAAAGCACGTCTGCACCTGCTTCAACAAGAGCAGGAACTCTTTCTGCGTAGTCACGGGTGTTGATACCTGCGCCAACGATGTAACGCTTGCTTTCGTCAAGCAGCTCGTTCGGGTTTTCTTTGTGTGATTCATAGTCCTTGCGGAAAACGAAATAGAGCAATCTGCCGTCATCACTGACGATTGGGAGAGAATTAAGCTTGTTATCCCAAATGATATTGTTTGCATCGTGGAGAGTGACGCCCTCTCTTGCTGTGATGAGCTTTTCAAGCGGAGTCATGAATGTGCTGACTTTTTCGCTCGGATCCATGCGGCTGACACGGTAATCACGGCTTGTTACAATGCCGAGAAGCCTGCCGTTTGATGTGCCGTCATCGGTGACTGCAACGGTTGAGTGACCGCTTTTTTCTTTGAGGGCAAGAATGTCAGCAAGGGTTGCATCGGGGCTGATGTTTGAATCGCTGGGAACAAAGCCTGCCTTATAGCTTTTTGCTTTTGCAACCATGGCGGCCTCATCTTCAATTGATTGTGAACCGTAAATAAAAGAAACACCGCCGCTTTTTGCAAGTGCAACAGCCAATCTATCGCCTGAAACGGACTGCATGATTGCAGAAACCATTGGGATATTAAGCTCGATTGCACTCTTTTCGCCTTTTTTGAATTTGACGAGCGGGGTTTTCAGTGAAACATTTGCCGGCACACATTCGCTTGAAGAATAACCCGGAATAAGGAGATATTCATTAAAAGTATGTGACGGCTCATTGATGTAAGTTGCCATAGCTTTCTCTTCCTTTCGCTTTACATAATAAAATTAATGATTGATAAATTAAAACAAGGCAGTCTTTCACCTTTCGGAAAGACTGCCCAGACGGTCGACATTTTTTAAACATAAATCATTCTGCTTCCTCGTGGTAATCCACTTAAATCCGTCAGTCACAGAATCCTTTATTAACTTTGTCTTATTGTACTATAACTGACGGCAAAAGTCAATCAAATGTTTCAAAAAGACACTCCTAATTTTTTTGCAAAAAAGCAGAGCAAATATGGTTGAAATATACAGATTTTTCAGCAGTATGAGAGAAAGCAGGCTGTGGATCACTTTTGAATATACTTCCCGTCAACAGCAGGAACATAATATATGCCATAGGTTTTTATTCCGTCATCCCTGTGCAAATTCGGCAGCTCAACATAAAACCTATAATACGGCATAAAAAATTCTGTTTTCATATCGGTATGATAAATGAGTTCTGTTTTAGCCAAATGTTCCACACCCGGAAACTCATGTGGAACATCACTTATATAATCGCCGCTTTTCAAAAGTTCTTTTGCCTTTTCGGCAGTTATGATCGGATATTCTTCAAGCTTTTGAGATAAATCGGGATTTTGAAAACTTATCCATGCAAGATTTTCCTCATCGTCAAAAACAAATTCAATTCCGAAAAAGCTATAATTGATAAATTCTTTTTCGCTGTCATTGTCTGATTCATAAAATCTTATGCCGTATTTTTCTCGCTCACCGTCAATATTACGCTC
>JAMPAE010000207.1 GCA_023667385.1 Ruminococcus sp. | reverse complement strand
GTATATATCGCTTTGGCGACACAATCAAGCTTCATCTTGCTCCCTTCCAAACGCTGATTTTGCATTTCGGCAAAAAGTCAACGCCGATGAAAGCAACCTATGTTAAGGCGAGAAGTGAGAATACGCTTGAGGTGATGTTTAATCAAACGGTTGTGCCCGATGAAATCAAGTGCCATGAAAATCCAATCACTTCGTTCAGGATGCTTGAAGATTACATGACGGTTGTGCTGACGTTTGAAAAGCCGTTTGCGGCGCACGATCAGCTTACGTTTTGCGGCGTTAAGGATGTTTTGCTTGAAAGCAGCAACGTGATTGCAAAATTTGATTACTTTAAGGATTACCTTATCACCGATGGTTATATCAGCGGCGACAGCGACTTTTCAATTGTTGCAACAACGGGCGGCGAGGAAAGCGGCGAGTTGTTCTCACAGGGCGATGAAATCAGGCTTTATGCTGAAAATGACCGCTACTGCTTTAAGGTTGGCTGCGATGTTGTGGTATCTCAGCTACCTGCGCACAAGGTGGTTCAGGTTTGCGCTGTTCGTGAGCGAAGCGGTGTGCTGAAGCTTTATCTTAACAAGAAGCTTGACAGTGGACTTCGTCCGAAAGAAGCACCTGCTAATCTTATCGGGGGCTCAGTCAGCAGCTTCGACAGCAACCGAATCAAACTCTATTCAAAGGCTCTGGCTTATGATGAGGTGTAAAAAGGCTTATTGTTTTAAGGATGTATAAATAATGAAAGCAAAACTTGAATATGTATTTATGATTGTTTTTTCAGTTGTAATGGCAATGAGTGTTGTTTTGCAGGTTGGATATGATTTTGGCGAAAGCAGTTTTTGGTTTCAGTTCAGAGTTCCGAAGCCGATTGAAGCGGCACCCGGGTGTTACTTCATTAATGAGCCGATTGCAGCCGTTGTAATGGTCATGATGATTGCGTCGGTCATACTCATCAGAAAAACATATAAGCCGATGGTTGGCGCGGGCATTGCTCTTGCCTTGCTCGAATTGATAAAAACGATTGAAATCATCGCTCTTTGGTTCAGCGGGCAGACAACCTCAGCTTTGTTTGAAGCTGCATGGATGTTCTTGTCGGTTGCGGCGCTGCTGATTACCACTGCCTTGACAATAAAACGTGGCAGGGAAATGACCGCCGTTTATATCGTTGCAATAATCGGCGCAGTTGGATTTGCGCAGTTATATCTGCACGCAAGAACAGGGATAGTATTATCGCAGTTGGTTTATTACGCACTGCTTTTTGCAATGTTTGTTATGTTTAATTCGTATTATCGGAAGAATAGGGAGTTAACCGAAGCTGCGAAGCAGTGACCAATAGAGGTGTGCACATGATTATAAACATAACCAACAGCAGCAAAAAAGCCGCAATTATCAATTACGGCAAAAAAGATGTTAAACTTGCCGCAGGCAAAAGCAAAACATTTAACATTGACAAAACCGATATTCATCTGACCGTTCGCCCGAAATTTGAAACGAGCTACAGTGAAACGATGAGCTTTTTCAGCATTTTGACAGAATATCATTTCAGCAATCAGGAAGTAGTTACCTTAAACATAGGTTATGAAGAAGCAATAACGCCAAATGATGCACGTCACAGGTATTTCAGAATGGCAGACATAACCGGTGTTTATGAAGCAAGCTATTCGATTGCGCCGCCGCAGAAAAGCAAATTCGGTGTTGATTTTCTTGTGAGCTTGCCGCTGACGATTCTCTTTTATGGGTTTACAATTTTGTTTATAAGCCTGCTTGTCGGTATAGGCGCCGAAAGCATGAAGGCGGGTGTCATCACGTTTTTGGTCTTGACCGTTTTGGTGGCTCTGTATGAAGTGCAGGAACCTAAGATTTTCGATAAGACATGGGGCAGACTTTTGGATAAGCTCTTTGGGAAAAAGCGAGATAAAAACGGCAATGAAATACCGCTGTTTTTTGATGAATGCAGTCGGAGTGACTATATAAAGTATTGCTTTGAGAATAAAAGCAGATAAAATACCCGACCAATCAAATATAAATATTTCGGTGGCTCTTGATTTTTTCAAGAGCCCCTTTTTCAAGGCGTGAAACCTGAGCCTGGGAAATGCCGACTTCCTTTGCAACCTCAGTTTGGGTGAGTCCACGCATGAACCGCAGCGATAAAATACGTTTTTCTCGTTCTGCCAAATCCTTGATGGCGTTTTTGATCATGATTTCGTCAATCCAGTTGACATCGCTGTTTGAATCGCCGATTTGGTCCATGACGTAAATTGTGTCGCCGCCCTCAAAATAAACGGGATCATAAAGCGAAACAGGGTCAACAATGGCTTCGAGAGCAATGACAACGCTCTCTTTTTTGATGTTCATTTCCTTTGCGATTTCTTCAACTGTCGGCTCACGCTGACTATCATTTTGAAGCCGCTCTTTAACCTGCATTGCGTGATATGCGGTGTCTCTGATTGAGCGGCTGACACGAATCGGATTATAGTCACGCAGGTAGCGGCGCACTTCACCGATGATCATTGGTACGGCATAGGTTGAAAATCTTACACCATGGGAAGTTTCAAAATTGTCAATTGCTTTGATTAGCCCGATGCAGCCCACCTGAAAAAGGTCGTCCGGGTTTTCACCTCTGTTTGAAAAGCGCTGAATGACGCTTAAAACAAGCCTGAGGTTGCCGTTGATCAGTTTTTCACGGGCATTAGCATCGCCGCTGCGGATTTTTTCAAGAAGTTCCATTTTTTCTTTTTCGTCAAGCACTTTGAGCTTTGAAGTGTCAATGCCGCAAATTTCAACCTTGTTGAATGCCATTTTTCTTCCCCTCGCAAATCATGAGTAATACAAATCAATTATTGACAAGCAAAGACGGATTTATGAATGAAGAAATAATTGAAATTTATGTCAATGTGTGGTAAAATGAAAAAGTATCTAACAACGTAAGACTTTCTGATGATTTTTAAAGGAGTTAAAGACGATGAAATATCAGATTAAAAAGCTTGAAGTTAATAACTTTTCAGTTTTTGAACAAGGAAAATTGAAAGCAAGAAGTTATTTTATCCCTTATGAAAACCGAAAAAATCTTGAAAAGCAAACTGCTTTGACTGAGCGCTGTAACAGTGAAATGGTGACAGTGCTTTCGGGTGATGACTGGAAGTTTAAGTATTATGAAAAGCTTTCAAGGCTTCCGTCAAACCTCGACACTGATAAACTGAATTTTGACACAGTTAAGGTTCCGTCAACATGGCAGAGAACTGGCTATGAGCCTCCTGTGTATCTCAACATCAGGTATCCGTTTCCTGCGTCATATCCGAATGTCCCGAACGAAATGACAGCGGGAATATATGTGAAAACGTTTAATGTTAAAGAGGAAACCCAGCACAGTATCATCAGCTTTTTGGGCGTATGCTCAAGCCTGACGCTTTATGTCAACGGCAAACTTGTCGGCTACAGCGAGGGCTCACACAACAATGCTGAATTTTGCCTTGACGGCTTTGTGAAAGCAGGGGAGAACGAGCTGCTTGCAATTGTAACCAAATGGTGCAACGGAACTTACCTTGAAAGCCAAGATATGTTCAGAGAAAACGGCATCTTCCGTGATGTTTATCTGACCGAATATGCAGGTCAATATGTTTATGACATTGCGGTTAAAACAAAGCAGGACAGTAACCAATATGACCTGAGCGTTGACCTTGAATTTGCAGGCGGCTGTGTTGATGGTACTGTTGAAGTTGAGCTTTCCAAAAACGGTGAAGTGATTGTTTCACAAGCTA
>JAMPAE010000206.1 GCA_023667385.1 Ruminococcus sp. | reverse complement strand
GGTAATATTCAGCACACAGCCCGGAAATTTGCCGACCATAATTGAGTTTTTATAGGCATTTTCAAGCGAGGCGGTGCATGAACGTGATTTAATATATCTGCCGTTGAGGAAAAACACCTGCATGGCACGTGATGCCCTTGAAGCAAGCGGCTTACAGATGAGGCCGCTGACTTTTATTTCATCAAGCTGATATTCGGTTTCAATTAAGCCATCGTCAAACTGCTTGCCATAGACTGCATAAACAGCGGAAATCAGCTTGCTGTCGCCGGGGGTAAGTAAGGTTTGTTTATTATCACGGATGAAACGGAAGCTTATCTCCGGATGTGAAAGTGCAAGCTTATCAACAACATCGGCAACAGCGTTAGCTTCTGAAACGTCTTTTTTCAAAAACTTCATTCGTGCCGGGGTATTATAAAACAAATCTCTGACCACGATGGTGGTACCGTTCGGACAGCCTGCCGTTTCATAGCGAGTCTGTTCCCCACCCTGAACTTCATAGCCGGTTCCGTTTTGCTCATCAGGGCTTTTGGTGAACATTTCCACCTTTGAAACTGCCGCAACGGAAGCGAGTGCTTCTCCTCTGAAGCCAAGAGTGAAGATGCTTTCTAAATCATCAGCAGTTTGCACCTTGCTGGTTGCATGGCTCAAAAAAGCTTTGGGCACATCTGCGTTATAAATTCCGCAACCGTTATCGGTAATTCTTATATATGTGATGCCGCCACGGCGAATCTCAACCGTGATGGTTGAAGCACCGGCGTCAATTGAATTTTCAACAAGCTCTTTAACAACCGATGCAGGTCTTTCAACGACCTCGCCGGCTGCTATAAGTTCAGAAATATTTTTCGGTAACAGATTAATTCTCGGCATAAGTCGTCACATCCTTTACTTTATCCGTTTCTTGCTTTATCAGAAAGCTTGCTCAGCGTTGTCAGCGCTTCGAGCGGAGTTAATGTATCTATATCTATGTTCCTGAGTGATTCGATAATTTCATCATCTGAATTTGATTTAAGCGAAATTTGAAGCGGCTGTTCTTCAACAGGTACATCAAAATCAGCGTTCGGGAGCGACCTTGTCTGTGCCGCAGAGGATTCAAGCTCAAAAAGGATTTCTCTTGCTCGGGTCACAACAGCAGCCGGAACACCGGCAAGCTTCGCAACATCAACGCCATAGCTTCCATCTGCACGTCCTCTGACAATTCGGCGCAGGAATGTGATGGTATCCCCACGCTTTTTGACGGAGATATTGTAATTTTTCACGCCGTCAATTTTGCCCTCAAGCTCGGTAAGCTCGTGATAGTGTGTTGAAAACAACGTTTTTGCGCCGATTTTCTTTTTATCGGCGATATATTCGAGCACTGCTCTTGCAATACTCATGCCGTCAAAGGTTGAAGTTCCTCGACCGACCTCATCAAGAATAATCAAGCTGTGTCTATCGGCGGATTTCAAAATTGCGGATACCTCATTCATTTCAACCATAAAAGTTGACTGACCTGAAGCAAGGTCATCAGATGCACCGACTCTTGTGAAAATGCTGTTGACAATTGAAAGGTTTGCACGCTTTGCCGGCACAAATGAACCAATCTGCGCCATAAGACAAATAATCGCCACTTGACGCATATAGGTTGACTTACCTGCCATGTTGGGACCTGTTATGATTGCGCAGCGGCTGTCGGCACAGTCAAGATAAGTATCATTGGGAACAAACGGCGCATCAGTGAGCATTTTTTCAACCACCGGATGCCTTCCCTCAACAATTTCAATCACGGTGTTGTCACACATTGTTGGGCAAACATAGTTGTTTTCAACTGCAACATTCGCAAGCGAGCAAAGCACATCAACCGCCGCAACAGCCGAAGCTGTGAGCTGAATTCTGTTATACTCACGGGCAACACGCTTTCTGACCTGGCAGAAGATTTCATATTCCAGCTTGACACTTCTTTCTTGAGCACCAAGCACCTTACTTTCAAGGTCTTTAAGCTCCTGAGTGATGTATCTTTCGCAGTTTGCAAGCGTTTGCTTTCTGATGTATGTATCCGGGACGAGTGCTTTATAAGAATTGCTGACCTCAATGTAATAACCGAAAACACGGTTATAACCGATACGCAGCTTAGGTATGCCTGTTTTTTCACGCTCTGCGGTTTCAATGTCTGTAATGTATTTTTTGCCGTTATGTTCAATGTCACGCAGCGAATCAAGCTCATCGTTGAAGCCATCACGAATCAATCCGCCCTCACGCACCGAAAACGGAGCTTCAGGGTCAATTGCTGAATCAATCAGTGACAGAACATCTTCAAGCAAATCAATGCTTGAATAAATTTGTTGGAGGCATTTTGAATTTGAATTTTCAAGTGCGGTTTTGATTGCAGGCAGGTTTTCAATTGTCTGCTTTAAGGAGTTAAGCTCCTTTGCGTTCGCACTTTCATAAACGACCCTTGTGATAAGGCGTTCAATGTCATATATATAGGTCAGAGCGTTTGTCAGCTCTGTCAATTTCATACTGTTATTAACAAGTTCATCAACTGCGTTGTGTCTTTTTGAAATTTGGGCAAAGTTGATGAGGGGCTTCTCAAGCCACGACCTGAGAAGACGTTTGCCCATTGACGTTTTGGTTTTGTCAAGCACCCAAAGCAATGAGCCTTTCTTTTCTCGGTTACGCATGGTTTCAACGATTTCGAGATTACGTTTTGTTGAAAAATCAATTTTCATGAACTGATTTTCAGAATAGAAGTTGATGTCTGTGATGCTTGCAACATCATTTTTCTGCACATCTTTAAGATACCTGATTGCGGCGCCGACAGCGATGATTGCTGCTTTGTTTTTGGTTATATCCTGCGCAGAAAGTTTGTTTTCGCCAAAATGAGCAACACATTCATTAAGGCAGGTTTCATAATCAAAATAGTTATCATCCGGTATTTCGCAAGTTGCTTCAATTCGCTTGTTAATAAACGATGCAATGGCGGAATTTGAAGCGCATTTTTTGTTAAGCACAATTTCACTCGGTGAGAAAACACCAAGCTCATTGACCACCCTGCTTTCAAGCTTTTTGCCCTCAAAGCAGGTCAGATTAAGCACACCGGTTGACACATCTGTGAAGCATACACCGGCGGATTTTTCATCAAGATAGATTGAAGTGAGATAGTTATTTTTGGAATCATCAAGCATATTGTTTTCGATGATGCTGCCCTTGGTGATGACACGAATTACATCACGCTTAACAAGGCCTTTTGCAAGCTCCGGATCTTCCGTCTGTTCGCAGATTGCAACCTTATAACCTTTTGCAACAAGCTTTGCGATGTAAGAATCCGCACTGTGAAACGGAACACCGCACATTGGCGCCCTTTCGCCCTGGCCACAGGCTCTGCCGGTGAGTGTCAGTTCAAGCTCCCTTGCCGCCGTCTTAGCGTCATCGAAAAACATTTCATAAAAGTCGCCGAGGCGGAAAAACAAAATGGTATCAGCATAATCTTCCTTAATTTCAAAATATTGTTTCATCATTGGCGTCATATCTGCCATTTTGTTCTTCCTCCTGTTTGATTTAAAATTCTTTGGAAAGCACTGAACGATTCAGAGCTTCACAAGGAAGGTCCGGATAATACGTGGTGTGCAGATTGTACAATAGATTTTTTGTCAGAGCGCCGAAAAACCGCAGGCAATACTTTGTGTATTAACGAGGATTTTGAGGTGTTATGACGGAAAATATATGTGCAAGATGTGCGCCATGGATTATTCAGAACTTCCCAATAATCAATGATGGCAGCTTCC
>JAMPAE010000205.1 GCA_023667385.1 Ruminococcus sp. | reverse complement strand
CCTTTGAAGTCATGCGTGGCCAGTCATGGTTTTCGCAGAACACAGTCGGCCAACAATGATTACCATAGTTAAGCTGCCAGTTAACAAGCTCTTTCGCCATTGGGCGCAGGTCATATTTATATGGCGTAAAACGACCTTTTCCGGGGTTATCCATGTGATCGAACGCAAACACAACGTCAAGCTCTTTGCGATAATCACCTGTCATGAGCTTACTCATTTCAATGCCTGTTCCCTGACATTCACCAACGGTGAATGCATCAAACTTGCTAAATGTGTTTTCGTTCATTTCATGCAGGTATTCATGAAGCCTCGGACCATAGAAATAATGCTCGCAGCCCTTGAAACTCATCAGCGAGCCGATGATTTCATTGCCATCGGGCAAGCCCGGAGTTTTTGAAATGAAGCTGATAACGTCAAGGCGGAAGCCGTCAACGCCTTTTTCAAGCCACCAGTTAATCATCTCATATAAATCCTTGCGGAGATTTTCGTTTTCCCAGTTGAAGTCCATCTGCTTTTTTGAGAACAGATGAAGTGCCCACTGCTTTCTTTCAGGATAGTAATTCCATGCATCGCCCATGAAGATGGAATCCCAGTTGTTCGGCTTTGTGTTTTCGTCGCTGTCACGCCAGATGTAATAATCTTTATATGGTGAATTGGGGTCACTTACTGAGCTTTTGAACCATTCATGCTCATCAGAGCTGTGGTTAATAACCAAGTCCATGATAAGCTTCATGCCACGCTTATGTGCACCGTCAAGCAAACGGTCAAAATCTTCCATTGTGCCGAATTCTTCCATGATCTTACGATAGTCACGGATGTCATAGCCGTTGTCATCGTTTGGTGAATCATAAATCGGGCTGCACCAAATTGCGTCGATACCAAGTGATTTGAGATAATCAAGCTTTTCGATGATACCGTTGAGGTCACCAATACCATCGCCGTTTGAATCATTGAATGAGCGGGGATAGATTTGACAGAAAACTGCCTCTTTCCACCACTTTTTCTCAAGCGGAGCATCATCCTCAAGCGGCAAGTCCTTTTCACTGTTTAGAAGTCCAAGCAGAGAATCAATGAAAGCGTCATCAATTTTGCCAAATGACAGCTTTTGCAGGGCAGAAATTTTCATGCTGCCAATTGGTGATTTGGTGATTACACTTGCATCCATACCAATTGTGTAAAGTGCTTTTTTGATGATGTCATGACCTGACGGTGATTTCAAAATATCTTTGATTTTTGTTTCTCGTGTTACTTTAAAGCTCTCCATGTTTTCCTCCTAATTTTCGACTGAGCCGAACTATGACTATATAATATAACTTTTTAACTGATTTTACAATAGTTCATTGACTTTTTCGGCAAGGTACTGCATAATTTAATTATTGATTTAATATGTGGGCAGAATAGACATTAAAGGCAGGTTCTGCCCCGAATACCAAACAAGAGAAAGGACAACAGCCATGAAAAAATCAACACCGCACATTGAACTGCTTGATGAAACCGGCTTCGCAAAAACAGTGCTCATGCCGGGGGATCCGCTCAGGGCAAAGATGATTGCCGAAACATATTTTGAAAACGCTGTTCTTGTCAACGACGTTCGTGGCATTCAGGGATACACAGGCACATATAAAGGACACAAAATTTCGGTTATGGCAAGCGGAATGGGTATGCCATCCATGGGAATTTATGCTTATGAGCTTTACTCATTTTTCGGTGTAGAGAACATCATCCGCATCGGCTCAGCAGGTGGAATCGGCGATGGAATCAAATTGCGTGACATTGTTGCAGGCATCAGCTCAAACACAGATTCAAACTTCGGAGCACAATATGGAGTTTGCACAACGCTTGCACCAACCTGCTCGTTTGAGCTTTTGACTGCGGCGGTGAACACTGCAAAGCAGCTTGGAAAAAAGCTGAAAGTCGGCACACTTTTCACCTCCGACACATTCTATAACGCTGACAGCGAATACACAAAGAAATGGGCAGATGCAGGCTCAATTGCAATTGAAATGGAAAGTGCCGCCCTTTATCTGACGGCAACTCACCTGAAAAAGCGTGCGCTTGCAATATGTACCATTTCCGACTTACCGTTCACGGGAGAAAGCTGCTCGGCTGAGGAACGGCAGAATACATTCACTGACATGATGGAAATTGCACTTGAGACTGCGATAAAAATTTAAAGCAAAGCATATCCCCGAAGCCTGTTTTTATCAACTTCGGGGATATTTCTATCTTTTTCTTGAACTTATTTATAAAGAGGACCGTAGTTTTGGCAGGCACGGAAATCTGCTGACTGAGTGTCTTCTGTTCCGAATGCAGACCATGCATGAGGACGGAAGATTTTTGCCTCGTCAACGTTGTGCATATTAACAGGGATGCGAAGCATTGAAGCAAGAGTAATCAAATCTGCACCAACGTGGCCGTAAACAGTCACACCGTGGTTAGCACCCCAATTTGCCATAACACTGTAAACATCCTTGAATGCACCGTTTCCTGTGAGGTTTGGAACGAACCAGGTAGTTGGCCATGACGGGTCGGTTCTTTTGTCAATTGTTTTATGAATTTCATCAGGCAGGTCAACTGTATAGCCCTCTGCAATTTGAAGAACAGGGCCAATGCCGTCAACAACGTTCACCCTGAGCATGGTAACCGGCATTTGAGCACTGCAACGGAAATGGCTTGAGAATCCGCCGCCACGGAAATATTCATAGTTAGCTCTGCACCAATCAGTTGCGTCAAGGCAGGCTTTAATGTCGTTTTCTGTCATATCCCAGAAAGGCTTCATGCAGCCTTCGCCGTTTTCATTTTTTGCTGCACCGCTGCCGTCAAGGGCGGTTGCACCGGAGTTAATGAGATGAATGAAACCGTTCTTTGCAACGCCGTCAGGGCGAACACCTGTCACACGTTCGCAAGCGTCAGGGCTCCAATAAGTACGAACATCATGGAAGCACGGAGCAGAATGTGAAATCAATGTGCCAAGCATCATTGAAACGCCGTTGAGCGTGTCATTTTCGGTTGCAAACGGAGTCGGCATTTTTGCGCCGTTCCAATCGAAGGTTGAAGCCATGATTGCTTCGGTGAAGTCAGCATTCGGAAGCCAGTCAGTCCAGTTACGCTGACCCTGGAAACCGCCTGCAACGGCATTTTTGCCAAGAGCCTCCTCGTGCCATCCCATTTCATCAAGCTTTTTGTTGCCATAAAGGATGTCACGCATAACCATTGTCATTTTTGTGACGAACTCCCAGTCCTTTTCAGGCGGAACAACCTTTGATTTTCTGATAATTTCAGGCAGATCCTTGCCCTCGTTGAGGTCAAAGCCCTCTTTGCAGTTTGCCTTAACCCAAGCGAGTGCCTTGTCATATTCATCGTGATCATAAATTTCAAGAGTTATTCTGCGCACAATTTCAGTCATATCAACCCACTCTGCACGGATACCAAAATATTTCTGGAACATATCCGCATTGCAATATGAACCTGCGATACCCATTGCAACACCGCCGAGGTTAACATATGCCTTGTTTTTCATCCAGCCGACTGCAACAGCAGCCTTTGCAAAGCGCAGAATTTTTTCTGCAACGTCATCGGGTACTTTTGTATCGGTCATATCTTGAACATCGTGACCATAGATTGAGAATGCCGGCAAGCCTTTTTGGGCAAATGCCGCCATAACCGCTGCAAGATAAACAGCTCCCGGACGCTCTGTTCCGTTGAAGCCCCAAACAGCCTTAATTGTTTGCGGATCCATGTCAAAAGTTTCAGAGCCATAGCACCAACAGGGTGTGA
>JAMPAE010000204.1 GCA_023667385.1 Ruminococcus sp. | reverse complement strand
ATATTCACCCGAAGTTGGCAGTTTTTTTATTAATATGCGCCAAAACATCTCTAAACAGCTCAAAGCTGACATCACACAATGAAAATTTTAATCGGCAGTGCTTGATTGACCGGTTCAATGTTGTTATTGTTCGGGTAATATGCTATACTTAACTGACGAGGTGATGAATTTGCTTGACCGAAATGATTTGAAAAATATCCCCGGTGTTGGTAAAAACATGGAGCAGCATCTTTTCAATATAGGCATACACACGATTGATGACCTGAAAGGTGAAGACCCGGAAGATATGTATTACCGTGATTGTTTGTTCAAAGGCTTTCAGGATGACCGCTGTGTTTTGTATGTTTATCGCCTTGCGGTATATTATGCGAATAACACAGAGCATGACCCCAAAAAATTGAAATGGTGGAACTGGAAAGACTGACCGTTGTTATTTTTTGCTCTTTGTGTTATTATAAAGTGCAACATTTTTGATTGAAGAAGTGGAACTATGCTTGAAATTTTGTTTATATGCACGGGCAATACCTGCCGAAGTCCGATGGCTCAAGCCCTGCTTAATGATAAAGCTCAAAAAAGAGGTCTGCCTGTTTCGGCATCAAGCGCAGGTTTGGCAGCTTTTGCAGGTGACACTGCAAGCGAAAATGCCGTTCGTGCAATGGCTGAAATCGGCATTGACATCAGCACTCACAGAGCGTCACGTCTGAGCATTTATGCGCTTGAAAGCAGTGATTTAATCGTGTGCATGAGTGAATCACACAGGGCAGCTCTGGCAGGGTTTGAAAATGTCATTGTTGCAAACGGCGGCATCAGCGACCCTTACGGAGGCAATCTTGACGAATATAGAAAATGCCGTGATGAGCTGTCTGCGTTTATAGATGTGATGCTTGAAAATTTGTTTATTACACGCATTGAAGCGATGAGCGAAGCTGACGTCGGCGCTGTTGCAAAGCTGGAAAAGGAATGCTTTTCCGTTCCGTGGAGCGAGCAGGCGCTGCGTGACGAGCTTTCAAATGAAACCGCTCACTTTTTTGTTGCAAAGCGGTTTGGGCAAACGGCAGGGTACATTGGAATGCACCAAGTGCTTGATGAATGCTACATCACGAATGTTGCAGTGCTTCCAAAATTCAGGCGCTGCAAAATCGGCTCCGAGCTGGTGGAATACACCGTGAATTTTGCAAAGGAAAACGAAGCATCATTTGTTTCGCTTGAGGTGAGAGAGAGCAATCAGGCAGCAATTTCATTATATAATAAGTTTGGGTTTGCTGTTTGCGGAGAGCGTAAGAATTTTTATGACAAGCCGAGAGAGAACGGCTTGATTATGACAAAGTTTTTTAATGAGGATGATCAAAATGAAGATATTGGCAATTGAATCTTCCTGCGATGAAACCGCTGCCGCAGTTGTTGAAAACGGCAGAAAGGTGCTTTCGAGCATCATTGCATCACAGGTTGAAGAACATAAAATTTACGGCGGCGTTGTGCCTGAAATTGCATCACGCAGGCACGCAGAGGCGATTTCGGGTGTTGTGAATTCTGCATTGAAGCAGGCAGGTGTGACACTTGATGACATTGACGCAATCGGTGTGACTTATGCGCCGGGGCTTATCGGTGCATTGCTTGTCGGCGTGAACTACGCAAAAGCTTTGGCTTATTCAAAAAACCTGCCGCTGATTCCCGTGCATCACCTGCGCTCACACATTGCGGCAAATTACATCACGCACGCTGAGCTTGAACCGCCGTTTTTTTGCCTTGTTGTCAGCGGAGGACACAGCCACATGGTTGAAGTCAGGGATTACACCGATTTCAGAATCATCGGCAAAACCCGTGACGATGCGGCAGGAGAGGCACTTGACAAAGCTGCACGCTCAATGGGCTTGCCTTATCCCGGAGGTCTGAACCTTGACCGTGAAGCGAAAAACGGCAATCCGAATGCATATAAATTCCCAACGCCGAGAGTTGACGGCTCGCCGCTTGATTTCAGCTTTTCCGGGCTGAAAACCTCGGTAATCAACATCATCCACAACGCAAAGCAAAAAGGAGAGAGCATCAATGTACCCGACCTTGGCGCATCGTTCATGAATGCGGTTGTGTCTTTGCTGTGCGATCACACGGAAAAGGCGGCACGCCAATTGGGCTATGATAAAATTGTGCTGGCAGGCGGAGTGAGCGCAAACTCTGTTTTGAGGGCGAGGATGAGTGACATTTGCAAAAAGAACGGCCGGAAGCTGTATTTACCCGAACTTTCGCTTTGCGGTGATAATGCCGCAATGGTAGGCGCCCAGGCATATTATGAATATCTTTCAGGTAACACCGCCGAGCTTTCACTCAATGCATATGCCACCATGCCGATTGATGAAAAGCCGATGAATAAATAAACAAACCGCCTGCATTTGCTGTGGGCGGTTGAACTTTACATGAACAAACAAAATCAATCATAATGATTTATATTAAGCTTTTTAACTTATCAATTCTTCCTGACTTTTGATTGATTTTGCTCTTACTGTGTGTTAATATATTTCAGGCGGTAATTCTATGCACTGATTCGGCGCTTTCAAAGCAGAAAAAATCCCGCAACCTGAGTTACGGGATTCACACTGGTGATCCATCGGGGATTCGAACCCCGGACACCTTGAATAACACTTTTACTTTTTGCATTGATGAAAGTGATTTATTGTCTTTTTCCATTCGGTTGATAACACTTTGCATATTACTCCCTTTTGCAGGAAATTGTAACGTGGTTGTTTGGTTTTTTTGTATATCTTCCTCACCTGTTGGTAGCAGGTGGGGATTTTTTTTGTTTTAGTAATATATCTCGTTATATTATTTATCTTATTGCTTCAATATCACCATTATCCAGCCATACAATGTATGAAGCGAGTAACATACCACTTCCGATTTTAGAAGCATCATGTTCTTCATTGTCAACATATTCATAAGTGTCAACACTCAAATACGCACCAAGACAGTTAATTTTTGTTGTTGTACCGGCGGTGAAATTGACAATCCAGTGAACTTCGTCAGACGATTCTTTTTCAAAATGTTTGTTGTAATAGTCGAGGGCATATTCTTCAAAACTCACCTTTGATGTTGCAACTCTTATAAGTTTCCAATTGTTAGTATATCTTTTGGAACAGAAACAAGCGTGGGCTCGCCATCGAACTATTCGGTGTAAGCCTTATCTGATTTCCCTATTGCTTCTTTTCTTGCGGGAATTTCAGCGGTTGTTTCTTCTGTTGTTGATAAAGTTGTAGGGTTATCATTATCGCTTTCTGACGGTATCGCCATGATTGCAATGAATAAAACGATAATAATTGCAGCTACGATAATAATTGTTTTCATCCCTTTGCCCATTTTCTTCTTTTCGTTCATGATTTTTAACTCCTTTGATTTTTTATTTAAGCCGCTCATGAGGGTGATTGATTACCGCTTGATGTTCTGAATGGAAGAAAGTATACAGATAGACGATAATAATTGATTTTGCTTAATTGCATTGATGGCAAAATTATCGTCACCTATGATGCAACCACGTGATTTAATTTTTTCAATTTGTTCTTCAAACGTCTTAGGTTCTTTTGTATCCATGTGATTTTCTCCGTAAAATAAAATGACCCCCACTGGGACACTTGCTGCAATAGCAACAAGTGTCAGCACTGGCGGTGAATGTTCAATCATCATCGAGGACGAAACAGCGGCACAAACTGCACCTGTTACAGCAAGCAAATACGGCGCATTTTAAGCAAAAAAGTATAAAATTTTCAAAAATTTGCAAAAAAGTCGCAGAAAATATGCGAAAAGTTCCGCTTT
>JAMPAE010000203.1 GCA_023667385.1 Ruminococcus sp. | reverse complement strand
GTGTATAACGAGTTAATACGTGATGTGTTCAAGCCGGCAGAAAAGGAAATATCACTCAAAATTGCCGAGGTTGAAAACGGTTTGAAAAGTGCAAAGCGTGACGAAGTCGTTGAATACTTTGAAGAATACGCAAAAGCCAAAGGAATCGACTTCTTAACGTTCGATTCACTTCGTATAAACATCACGCTCAGTGCAAGCGTAAAATCGCTAAAGAAACAAGTCAAAGATTTTATCGACAAAACAATTAATGACCTTGCTTTGATTGCGACACAGGACCATTCAACGGAAATCCTCGTTGAATATCGCAGAACGCTTGACGTTTCATATTCAATTATGGCCGTGAAAGACAGGCACAGAGCAATCGCCGAAGAAAAACAGCGTATCGAAGCTGCTTTTGCACATGAACAGCAACAGCAGGAAAGCATTGCAAAGGTTGATGAAGCAATAGCTGAATTTTCAGCACCGACAGTTGAAGAACCGGTGCAGGAAGAAAACGAGCCTGTTTATACAACAACTTTCACTGTCAGAGGAACGATGTCACAGCTTAAAGAACTGAAAAAATTCTTAAAAGAAGGAGTATATGATTATGAGTAATCTTACACAGGCGCAACAAAAACCAAAGTTTTCTGTTGCCGTTACAACTAAAGGTTATCAAAACCTGATTAATAACACACTCGGAGATCCTCAGCGTGCAAGAAGATTTGTTTCATCAATTACAAGTGCCGTTGCAGTAAATCCACAGTTGCAGGAGTGCGATGCCGGCACAATCCTTGCAGGGGCATTGCTCGGCGAAAGTCTTAATCTTTCACCGTCACCTCAGCTTGGACAGTATTACCTTGTACCATTCAATGACCGAAAATCAGGTGTGAAAAAAGCACAGTTCATTCTCGGCTACAAGGGTTACATTCAATTGGCACTGCGTAGCGGTTCATATGCTGACCTTGACGTTATGGAAATAAAACAAGGTGAATATCTCGGCAAGGATGCCATGACAGGTAAACCGAAGTTTAATTTCATTGAAGATGATGAAATGAGAGACGGACTACCGACAATCGGCTATATGGCATTTTTTGAATATCTTAACGGTTTCAGAAAAACTGTCTATTGGAGCAAAGACAAGATGATGTCACACGCTGATAAATACAGTCCTGCATTTTCAAAAGACGGTTACACAAAATTGCAGAACGGCGAAATAGCTGACAAGGATTTGTGGAAGTATTCGTCATTCTGGTATAAAGATTTTGATGATATGGCTAAAAAAACGCTGCTCCGACACATTATCAGCCGTTGGGGAGTTATGTCAATCGAGATGCAGACAGCATTTGAAAGAGATTCATCGGTATCAGAAGTCGGTGTAAACAATGAAATCATAACATCTGAAGAGGCTGAATTGCCTGTTATTGATACCCATGAAAATCCTCAATTGCAGCCTGACGCAACAGATGTTAAACCACAGGTGAATCTTGATGATCTGCCCGATTAATTACAACATAATCTCGACAGGTTCACAAGGTAATGCAGTCATTATCAATGACATTATTCTCATTGATTGCGGAGTTCCGTTCAGTAAATTGAAGCCGTATTACAAAAAACTGAAACTTGTATTGCTGACACATATCCATTCGGACCATTTCAACAAGAGAACAATCAGACGGCTTGCAAATGAAAAGCCTTTACTCCGCTTCGGCTGCGGCCGATGGCTTGCTGAACCTCTCGTGTCATGTGGTGTATCGAAAACCAATATAGACATTCTCGATGCAGATGTTTCCAACGGTTACGGAATATGCAACGTTATCCCTGTTCAGCTGGTACATAACGTTCCGAATTATGGCTATAAAATACATTTTGCGAACGGCAGCAAAATGATATACGCAACTGACACAAACAATTTAAACGGCATTTTTGCATATAATTACAACCTTTACATGATTGAAGCAAATTACATAGATGAAGAAATACAAGAGAAAATAAGGGATAAAAAAGAAGCAGGGCAGTATGCCTATGAGTTTCAAGTTCTTCACAATCACTTATCTAAAGCTAAATGTGACGAGTTCATTTATAAAAACAATCATGCAAATGGCAGTTATGTATATATGCATTGCCATAAGGACGGTGAATAAGATGTCAAAAACAGCAAACAGCTTTAAAGGATACGATAATATTTTTGCTATAAGATTGCGAATTCTTTTAAAAGGAACGGGCACAACACAACAAATTTTAGCCGAGCAGACCAATTGCACAAGGCAAGCAATAGCTCAATATGTCGGAGGGTTAAACGCTCCGAATGTCGATAAATTAATCAGTATAGCTAAATATTTCAATGTAACCGTTGATTATCTTCTTGGTTTATCTGATGAACCGTATTCTCCGACTGTAAAAAGCGAAATGCAACAATACGTCGAAGAAATAACAGAAGTGGCTGTTGAAACCTACGGAGTTGATTCACAGCTTGGCATGATGATTGAAGAATGTGCCGAACTGATACAGGCGATTAATAAATATCGTCGATACGGCAGTGAGGATTCAATTCTAAAACTAAAACTTGAACTTGCAGACGTTGAAATCATGTTAAAGCAAATGGAGATTATCTTCGGCAACTATGAGCACGAGGTTTTATATAAAATCAATAGGCTTGACCGCAGGCTCGAAGAGGTATCACATGGTAACCACAGCGAAGATAATTGATTTTGACGGAAAAGTTTTAACTCTCGCACCGGATAAAGACATCATGCGAGAGTTAAAACAAAAAGACATTAAATCGGTTGAAATCAGGTTGAATGACGGCCGAACAATTTCAGCAGAGCAAAGACGTAAAATCTTTGCGATTATAAGAGATATATCATCACAATGGAGCGGTCATACTCCCGAAGAAATAAGAATATTGCTTACATGGGATTTTTTGAGCAAATACGGCGGTGAATGGTTTAGCTTGTCTGATGTTGATATGACAACTGCAAAAGAGTTTATCACATATCTGATTGACTTTTGTTTTTATCATAACGTACCGACAAAAGACACGCTGCTTAATCAGACCGATGATATAGGCAAGTATTTATATATGTGCCTTGAACACCGTAAATGTGCAATCTGTAATATGCCTGCTGATGTTCATCATGTCGATCGCATCGGCATGGGAAGTGACAGAGAAAAAATAGTTCATGTAGGACTCAACGCAATAGCACTTTGCCGTAAGCACCATGATATGGCTCATATGGACGAAAAAGGCTTATTTGAGCAGTATTTTGTCTATGGTATAAAGCTGGATAAGTACCTGTGCGAACGGCTAAGATTGCGTACAGAAAAGAGGTGATAAGATGGCAGATTTTCCAAGGTGGAAACCTCAACGTTCAACTCTAAGAAAAATAGGTTCATCAGATTTTAGAGTTCGATATAAAGCATTAAGAAATTCTTCATCGGGATTTATAAGTCGTAAAGATGTGCGAGATTACATTTTTGAAAGAGATGGTTACAAATGTTATTTGTGTGGCAGTT
The DNA here is from genome assembly GCA_023667385.1 of Ruminococcus sp. GTDB lineage: Bacteria > Bacillota > Clostridia > Oscillospirales > Acutalibacteraceae > UBA6857. The sequence goes on along the minus strand of JAMPAE010000203.1, from coordinate 325 downwards.
GTAATGAATTACAGGTTGACCATATCATATCGGTTTACAATTATGCGAAAAGTAATTGTGATGAATTCGATTTGCTAAACAGTGAAGATAATCTTCGCACTATTTGTGCTAAATGCAACCGTGCAAAAGTACCATAAGGGGGCGATAATTTTGCCAAGACAATCAGGTGGCGGTTTAAAGTATTGGTCATTTGATGTAGGGCTTTTGAGGGATAAGAAGATTAGACAGATTAAAGGTGAATTCGGTCTTAAGGGTGTAATGATTTTTATTTATATCCTTAATGCCATATATGAAAAAGATGGATATTACATGAAATGGGAAGAAG
>JAMPAE010000202.1 GCA_023667385.1 Ruminococcus sp. | reverse complement strand
CGGCTTTTCTATGGTTGTGATCAGCGGCTTAGGCGGGCTGATTTCTTCGGCAAAAATCGGGTGCAGAGGTTCAGGCGCTGTGCTGTCAGTCGGCGACGCTTTTTTCTGTATTTCACGCACACGGTCAATTGCCTGCTGCTGCATCTGCATGAAATCGTTATATGAATATTCGTCCGGCATGAGTGCCTCCTTTTGAAGTGATAAGTGATGGTGAAAAGGATGAGATAATCAGGGGTGAGGAATGTTTTTTGCCTATTGCCGTTTTTTCAATCTTCCACGCACCGCTTCTCATTACTCATTGAGCTCTTTGATTTTCGGCAAAATGGAAATCAGCTTAATCATTTTGATTGCTTGATCAACCTTATCCTGTTTTTCTTCGGCAAGCATTGGTTTGAGTGCGTTGAGTAAATCGCAGCGTGGGTCTTTTGAACTGCCGGTGAACATTTCCATGATTGAAGCAATTTTTGCAATTGAGCCGAAATCGAATGCAGGTGAGGAGTCATTTTGCGGCTTAGGTTTTTCTGATTTTTCCTCATTTGATTTGACTGAATCGGCGGACGAAAACAGCGATTGAGCCATTCCTGAAAGCGCCTCAATGTCATCGGCGGAAAGTGAGGATATAACTTCATTTAAACTTTCCATGTTAATGTTTTCAAGGTTCATTTTTGATTTCGTCTCCCTTTAGTTTGCTGATTAGCTGCTTGATTTGGGGCGATGACATCATTGCGCTGATGATTTTCGGGTTCTTCATTGCGTTTTTGAGCATTTCGGCTTGACGCTCGTTGAGGTTTTGGCTTGCAAATTCATCAATGTTGGTTGTTTTGCTTTTGTCGGTTGATTTCAGGCTTGAAAGCAGATTTTTAATTTGTTCCGGCGAAAGTTTTATGTCATTATCCATTGAAATACCTCCGTGGTTGTGATAAGCTTTATATTATAGTATGAATTAACAGGCGGTGATATGAATGAATGTGCTTTTGATTTCAGACAGCCACGGCTGCACAAACAACCTGAAAGCTGCAATTGAAAAAGAGCCGCAGTGCGGGCTTGTGATTTTTCTTGGTGACGGCTTGAGGGATTTAGAGCGCTGCAAGCCGTATTTCCCCGACAAAAAATTTCTTTGTGTCAAGGGTAACAACGATTACGGCTATAATGATGAGCCGGTTGCATATAAATATATCGAAACGAACACCGTGGTTTATACTCACGGGCACACGTTCGGCGTCAAATACAGCCTGAGCGATTTGATTGATCATGCCGCCGCTGTTCGTGCAAACGTTGCTTTTTACGGGCATACGCACAAGGCGAATGTGCAGTTTGATGCATATAAGGGCGTGTATCTTGTCAATCCGGGCGCACTGTGCGACGGAAAATATGCAGTTGTGACGCTTGGCAAAAACGGCGCTGACGCACAACTGAAAACTTTATAAGGAGTAAGTAACTGATATGAATGTTATTATCATAGGCTGCGGAAAAACGGGCGCACGCCTTGCAAGTCAGCTTGACGAGCGTGGCTATGACGTTGCAGTCATTGACGAGGATGATTCAAAATTTGAGCGGCTGAGCAAGGATTTTTCGGGCTTTGTTGTTTGCGGAAATGCGGCAGACGTTGATGTTTTGCGCAATGCAGGCTGCGAAAATGCCGACATGGCAATTGTTGTGACGCCGAACGACAACGTAAACGTTATGGTGGCTCAGATGCTTCAGGTTGAGTTTGAGCTGAAAGAGGTATACGTCAGGGTGCTCGACCCGACCCGTGAGGCTGTTTTCCGAAAGTTCGGTCTGCGCACAATTTGCCCCACTCGCTTTGAAACAGATGTGCTGTTCAACCTTGTCACCGATGAATCCGATGACATTGATTCCGTGACAATCAGCGGCAGCAGCGTGCAGTTCGCAATGGAAAAGGCGGATAAGCATGAAATCGGCAAAAAGCCGAATGAGATTTTGCTCAGAAGCGGCGAAATGCCGTTTGCAATCAAAAAGAAAACCGGTCAGCTTGTTCTCTGCAACGATGAAAACATGGTGATTGAGGATGGCGACATGATTATTTATGCAATTGTTTGGGAGGACGGACGATGAATATTATAGTTGTCGGAGCAGGTCAGCTTGGCTATTTCCTTGTGAAAAACCTCCTTGAAGCAGGGCATGACGTGAAAGTGATTGAAATTGACAAAAAGCGGTGCGAAAAGGTTGCCTGCGCACTTGATATGCAGGTTTTGTGCAGCGACGGAACAAGAATTGAAGCACTTGCAAACGCCGCCTGCGGAAAATGCGATGTTTTCATTGCTGTCACAAACAGGGATGAAGACAATTTGATTGCCTGTGAAATTGCAAAAAAGCAGTTTAAGGTTCCACGCACAATTTCAAAAAGCAACAACCCGAAGAACATTTCGCTGATGAAGCGGCTCGGTATTGATATTGTTATTGACACCACGCAGATAATTACAACCCTGCTGGAGCGTGAAATCGACGGTTCGCAGGTGCAGTTTGTTGCCGATGTGGGAAACAGTGATGCAGTCATCAGCGAATATAAAATTCCGTTTTCGTGGAAGCAATCAGGCAAAAAAGTCAGCGAGCTTGAAATGCCTGCCGATTGCGTTTTGGTCTATCTCAAGCGCAACGGAATCTTCATGATACCACGTGGAAACACTGTCATCATGGGCGGCGATGAAGTCACGGCGCTGACAATCGGCAAAGCCGGCAGAAAATTAAAGCAACTTTTTGGAATTTGATTTTGACATTATATGGCATATGTGATACAATGAATTTGTTAAAATACACGAAGAAAGGATTTTATTTATGGCAGAACTTTTTGAACCGTTTCTGCACTTTGACTTGAGTGTTTTTGAGTGGGTGCAGACAATTCAGACACCGGTGCTTTCAGCAATTTTGAAAGTTATCACAACGTTGGGCGAGGGCGGAGTCATTTTCATCCTGCTTGCACTTGTGCTTCTTTGCACAAAAAAATATCGCAAGGCAGGCTTTGCAATGATGGTTGCACTTGTTGTTATGGTGATTTGCAACAACCTTGTGCTCAAGGAAATTCTTGCCCGTCCAAGACCGTTTAACCTTACATATGACTGGTGGAACGAGGTTTATAAATTCCCTGAAATCGTTTCACGGCCGGACAGCTACTCCTTCCCGTCAGGTCACACATCATCAGCTTTTGCCGCTGCAATTGCTCTTTTGTGGTATGACAGGAAAATCGGCATTCCAACAACAATTTTCGCTTTCATCATGGGCTTTTCAAGAATCTATGTTGAGGTTCACTATTGCTCAGACGTTATCGCAGGCATGATCGTCGGCATTATCTATGCTTTCATCGGCTTGCTTGTTGTGAAATTTGTTTATCCTTATTTTGAAAAACTGCTTGAGAATGTTTTGGGCAAGCTCAAGGCAAAGAAGGCTGAAAATGGAAAAGCTTAAACGGCTGATTAAAGCACTCATCAACAGGGAAACGATTACATACGTAATCTTCGGCGTGTTGACAACTGTTGTCAGCTTTCTGTCATTCAAAGCGTTTGATGTTGTTTTTCACGGGAAGTATTACCTTCTGTCAAACACAATTTCATGGATATTGGCGGTTGCGTTTGCCTTTGTGACAAACAAGCTGTTCGTTTTTGAAAGCAAAAGCTGGGCGTTTGACGTGCTGAAAAAAGAAGTGCCGTCATTTCTCGGCGCAAGAATAGTGTCATATTTTGTTGAGCAGTTCGGTATGTTCCTGTTTGTGACAGTGCTTGGTTTTGAAACAAAAGTGTTTGATTTCATCATCATTCAGCTCAGCGGAAAAATGACCGCAAAGCTTATTGTCAGTGTTTTGGTCGTTATCATCAACTA
>JAMPAE010000201.1 GCA_023667385.1 Ruminococcus sp. | reverse complement strand
AATTTAGCTTACTTTGCCCTTCTGAAACTTCATATACTGCCTTCTGTTTTCATGAATCTTGACGAACAGGAAAAAGCCTTTGTCGCCGCTTCAATAAAATTAAAAATCGAAAGTGACAAGGAAAAGGAAAAAGAGATTGAAAGAAAGGCAAAAAAAGGCAGGTGATACTAATGGCTTCAATCAGAAGTCAGATTGAGCTTTATGACAATTTCACCGCACCGATGATGGATGTCATCAATTCGGTGAACATGGGTGTTTCTGCAATGGACAATTTGCAAAGCGCAATGAATGAGCCTGTTGCCGCAAACGGACTGCAAGGCATTGAGAATGAAATCAACCAGTTAATCGAACGCACCGCACAACTGGAAGAACAAATAAAAGGTGTCGGAGATCCGATTGACGGCAACATCAACAAACAAAAACAATTTAACAATACCATTCAGTCAGGCGCAAACAATGCGTCAAACCTTGTTAATACAGTTAAACGAGCCGTTGCCGCTTATGCTTCGATTCAGACGGTCAAATCGGTGATTGACCTTTCTGATGAAATGACGCAGACCACTGCAAGGCTTAACATGATGAATGATAAGCTCCAAAGCACGCAGGATTTAACCAATATGGTTTATATTGCGGCTCAGCGTTCAAGGGGTTCGTTTCAGGAAATGGCAGGCGTTGTTGCCCGCTTCGGTAATAATGCAAAATCGGCATTTGATTCATCAGCTCAGGTTGTTGCGTTTTCCGAGCTTGTGCAAAAGCAGATGACAATTGCAGGTGCAAGCACCACGGAAGCGAGCGCAGCAATGCTTCAGCTTTCGCAGGCATTAGGTTCAGGAGTTCTGCGTGGAGATGAGCTTAATTCAATTTTTGAACAGGCTCCGAATTTAATTCAAAATATAGCTGACTACCTTAATGTTGACATTGGCAAAATCCGTGAAATGGCGGCAGAGGGTCAACTCACGGCTGACATTGTTAAAAATGCGATTTTTGCCGCATCCGATGACATTAACCAAAAATTTGAATCCATGCCGATGACGTGGTGTCAGGTTTGGCAGTCAATGACAAACACTGCTATTATGGCATTTCAGCCTGTTTTGCAAAAAATCAATGACCTTGCCAACAATGATAAGGTTCAGCTTATGGTTAACAGCGTTACAAATGCAATGGCAACGGTTGCAGGAATTGTGCTTGAGATTTTTGAAGCGGTTGCGGCTGTCGGCGGTTTCATTTATGATAACTGGTCGATTATTGAACCGCTTGTTATGGGTATTGTTGCGGCGATGGGATTGTACTGCGCAGTTATGGCAATTTCAACAGCGGTTACAGCGGCAAAATCTTTTGCTGAACAAGTTCATGCGGCTTCACTTGCGATGGAAGCGGGTGCAACATTCACGGCAACAGCGGCACAATACGGCTTGAATGCAGCATTGATGGCTTGCCCGATTACGTGGATTATTATCGGTATAATCGCTTTAATAGCCGTTATTTACGCAGTATGTGCGGCAATTGCAAAGATGACAGGTGCGGCAAACACAGGCTTCGGTATCATAACAGGCGGAGTGAATGTTGTAATTCAGTTTTTCAAAAATCTCGGTTTAGAGGTTGCGAATATAGCAGTCGGAATTTGGAACTCGCTGTGTGCGTTGTGTAATAATATGGTGGCAGCGTTTCATAATGCAATAAGCGGTGTCAAATCATCGTTTTACAACTTGCTTTCAACCGCAATGTCAGTAATATCTAAAATCGCAAATGCATTAAGTAAATTGCCGTTTGTTGAATTTGACGCTTCAGGGCTGACTTCTGCTGCTCACAATTATGCAAGCAAGGCGCAGGCGGCGGCATCGGATAAATATGATTATCAGTCGGTATCAGATGCGTTTCATTCGGGAATGAACACTTTCAGTGCATTTGAATCGGGATGGGCAGGCGATGCATTCAAAAGCGGAGCGGCTTGGGGTGATGGAGTTTCTAAAAAACTTTCCGGCACTTTCAGCAGCTTCACAGATTCATTTAAGGTTGATATTCCGAATGAATCGGATTATGCAAGTGCTTTTGACGGCAGTATGGGTAACAACCTTTCCGATATTACAGGAAATACAGGTGATACCGCAGGAAGTGCAGATAAAATTGCCGATTCAATGGATATTACTGAGGAAGAACTTAAATATCTGCGTGATATTGCCGAAAAGGAAACGGTGAACCGATATACAACGGCGCAGGTCAATATTGATATGTCCGGCATGAAGAACAGCATAAATTCAGGTGATGACATTGACGGCGTTGTTGTGATGCTCACCGATGCGGTCAATGAAGCGGTTGACATGATAACAGAAGGGGTGCATACATAATGGCAAAGAGCGGATATGATTTTTATTTAAACAAGTGTTTGCTGCCTGTTGCGCCCCAAAAGCTTCAAATAGGTATCAACAACGCAAATAAGACGGTTACACTTATCAATGGCGGTGAAATCAATATGCTGAAAAAGGCAGAGCTTACCGACATTGAATTTGAATGTATGATACCGCAGGTAAAATCTCCGTTTGCGGTTTATAAATCAGGCTTCAAAAAAGCTTCGTACTTTTTGGATTGCTTTGAAAAGCTTAAAACAAGCTGTAAGCCGTTTCAGTTCATTGTTTCAAGGACTTTGCCAAGCGGCAAGGTTCTTTTTTCAACCAACATGAAGGTTTCGCTTGAAAGCTATACAATAATCGAGCAGGCTTTGGACGGATTCGATTTAACTGTGAAATTCAAGCTTAAACAATATCGTGATTACGGCACAAAAACAGTGAAGCTTTCCGCAAATAAAAACAAAAAAACAACGGCAACTGTTAAGAAAAAGCGATCTGCCGACACTGCGCCGAAAGTGAAAACTTATAAAGTTGTGAAAGGTGACTGCCTTTGGAACATTGCAAAGCGGTTTTACGGAAACGGAGCAAAATATACCGTTATTTATAGCGCAAACAAAAAGACAATCGGCAGCAATCCGAATTTGATTTATGCAGGTCAGGTGCTGACGATACCTGATGTATTGGGGTGATTTTTTTGAACATTGAATTGCTTGTTGCTGATTCATCAGGCAAAAATTATTTTATGCCTGCTGTTGAAGATTCAATTGAGCTGACCCTCGAACGTTTCGGTACGCCCGGAAAACTTACGTTCAAGGTTATTAATGACGGCATCATAAAAATCACAGAGGGATCTCACGTTCGCCTAAAGATTGACGATGAGCCTGTTTTTTATGGTTTTGTGTTCTCTCTCAAGCGTGACAAAGAGCAGATTATAACCGTCACAGCATATGATCAGCTTCGCTATCTAAAGAACAAGGACACATATGTTTATGAAAACAAAACCGCTTCACAGTTTATCAAAATGGTTGCCGATGATTTCAAATTGAATGTCGGAACAATTGAAAACACAGGCTTTGTTATTTCTTCCCGTGTGGAAGAAAACACAACGCTGTTTGATATGATTGGAAATGCGCTCGATTTGACATTAAGAAGCAGAAAGCAGATATATGTCCTTTATGACGATTTCGGAAAGCTGACGCTGAAAAACATTGCTTCCATGCGTGTTGAAAAAAGCGGCGCATACCTGATGATTGACGAAGAAACAGGCGAAAATTTTGAATACACTTCAAGCATTGACGGCGAAACATATAACAAAGTCAAGCTGACGTATGACAACGATAAAAACGGCAAACGTGAGGTGTACATATCGCAGGATTCAAGTCATATCAACGAATGGGGTGTTTTGCAATATTTTGATACACTTTCCGAGGGTGAAAACGGCAAGGCAAAAGCTGATGCATTACTTTCACTTTATAACAGGAAAACACACAATCTCACAATCAAAAA
>JAMPAE010000200.1 GCA_023667385.1 Ruminococcus sp. | reverse complement strand
CCGTAAATGTCGCTCTCTCTGTCGTTTATTCTGAGCCTTGCCATGTCGTCAACCGTAAAGCCGAAAATTGCAGACATCATCACCGTCAAAAGCGGTATATCCTGCTTCGGGTTGTCAATCACACGCAAAAGGCTGAGCACAAGGCTGACTTCATATGCAGAAAAGAAATCAACTGCAATTTCAGTGAAACATGGAATGTTTTTGAGCCTGAACTGTTCTGCATAGGCTGCGCCTTTTCCGCCGTTCACGCCACGCATGAGCACGCAAAAATCCTTGTAAGCGGCTTTCCTCATGGTGTTCCCGTCTTTGACGGTGAAGCCGCTTTTAATCATGTTGTCAATCAAATCAGCGATGTATCTTGCCTGAAATGAGTGATTGTTCTCGCTGTCGGAATCCATCTCTTTTGTTTCAAGCAGATGAAATTCAGCCGATTCCTGAACTTCGGGATAAGCCGCAGAAAACACTAATTCTTCCTCGGCGTTGTAATCAATGTCGCCAACCTGCTTGCTCATCATTTGAGAAAAAATGAAGTTAACAGCACCCGTGACGCTTTGGCGACTTCTGAAATTGTTGCCGAGCACAATTTTTGCCGGGTAGTTATCCTTGTCACGGCAGTATTCATCATAAGAATTTTTTAAATCTATAAAAATTTCGGGCATGGCTCGCCTGAAACGATAAATACTTTGCTTGACGTCACCGACCCTGAAAAGGTTGTTGTTGGCAATTGAGGTGAACAGCATATCCTGCGCCTTGTTTGTGTCCTGATATTCGTCAATCAGAATTTCATCAAAGCATTCACTAAGTTCATCTGCAAGCGATGTTCTTTCAAAACCGTTTTCAGTGGGCTTAACCAGCAGCGACAGCGCCATGTGCGAAACGTCATTGAAATCTGCAAGTTCCTTTTCTTGCTTGACCTCAGCATAGTTTTTCAAAAAGAGTTTTGCCGCCCTGCAAAGCTGATGCACCATCGGTTCAAGATAGTTCATATCTGAAACAAATTCCTGCTCGGTGCAGCACATAAGCGGAGCAAGCTTTTCCTTAATCAGCTTTTTGATCATGTCTTTCGTTTCACCAAGCATTTTCACTTCAAAAAGCTCTTTCATGTCTTTCGGTACCCTGCCGATACGCCCGCCGTCAAAGCTTTCAATTGCGCTTTTCGCCGCATCCCAGCTTTGCTCATTAACCCTGCCGAGCATAACTCCAACCTGGGATTCATAGGAATCAACAACATTGCCATAGGCTTTTTCAATCTCATCCCAGCCGTGCATCTGCGCTTTCATCATTGAAATTTGATTCATGCAAAAGCTGAGCGCATCTTTAAGGTGAGCAAAAATAATTTTACCATAGGCACTTTCTGCAATACTCTCACAGTTTTCAAATGCAAGGGCAACTTCATCAAGCCATTTTTCAGGGAACGGATATGACATTGAGGTATCGTAAAGCTTATATATCATATCTTCAAGGTTTTTGTCATCCCTGCCCTTGAACAAAAGCTCAACAAGGTTGAGGAAATCACGGTTTTCTTCGGCATAAAGCTCATCGAGCGTCATGTCCATTGCCTGATTTTTCAAAAGACTTAGCTCGCCGTCATCGGCAATTCTGAAATCGGGCGAAATGTCAATCAACTGAAAATTATCTCGCACAAGCCAGCCGCAAAAGCTGTCGATTGTGCAAATTTTTGCAGAAGGCAAAAGCATCTGCTGGTTAATCAAATTTGAATCGCCCGGCTTTTCTTTCAGGCAAGCTTCAATCGCTTCTGAAATTCGCTGACGCATTTCATTTGCGGCTGCCTTTGTGAAGGTTACAATCAACAGGCGGCTGACGCTTGATGGGTTGTTTGCATCGGTGATGCGCTCAATGACACGTTCAACCAAAACTGCGGTTTTTCCTGAACCTGCCGCCGCAGAAACAAGCACAGAACCGTTTCTTGCCCTGATTGCGTCAGTTTGCTTTTCAGTCCAGTTTCTCGCCATTGGCATTTTCCTCCCCATCAAGTTTTGTCAAACATTCGCTGTGCGTCAGCTTTTCAATATATCTATAGGAAACGCCCTCATCTTTCATGCAGACGCTTTTGAAATCGCAGTAATCGCAGGTATCGCCGTGATCTTTTCCAAAGGCAGGCTTTGCAGGCACAAAGCCGTTGTGAAGACTGTTACCCATTTCCGCAATGATTTTGTCCATTTTTTTTGCAAGTGCGCCAAGTTGCTGCAAATTGATGAACTCGCCCGAAACTGCGCTTGTTTTCCTGTTCTTTTTAATCGGCAAAAAGTCAAAGTTCATTGACCTGTCCATGCCCTGAATGACTTCACCGTCATCAAGCAGCATACCGCTCATTTTGCCCTCTTTAAGCTTTTTGCTTTCACGCATCTGCTCATCATCGCTTCGCTCAACGTCATAAGGATCGAACCTTGCGGGAAGATAAAGCACACCGGCCGGTATGACCGAGCCGCCGTAATGCTCCTTGCCGCCACGCCAAATGCTGACAAGATAAAGCAGCATCTGCATACCGAGCCCTGACATAACATCGGAAAGCGAGAATGCCTTTGAGCCTGTTTTATAGTCAACGACTCTGATGTACCGCTTGCCTCCGCTTTCCATTTTATCAACACGGTCAACCTTACCGCGAAGCTGAACGTAACCATCCTCAAGCTCAACCTTAAACGGCTTAACCTCACCGTCACGATCAATTTTCAGCTCAAAATCGCACGGCACAAAATCACTGTTTTCAAATTCGCAGATAAGCCTTGAAACAATTGTGCGCAAAATTTTCAGCATTCGTGAATAAAGATAGTTGAATCGCTGCGATTTATCGGCACTGCCGCCCATGTATGTTTCGATATATACCTGCAAAAGGCGCTCGATTTCATCATCAAGCTCTTTTGCGCTAAGGCTGAATGCTTCGCCGTTTTCATGGTTCTTCAAAAGCTTTTCAAGCACAAAATGCACAATGTTTCCGCTGCTCAAAGGGTCAAGCCTTGCAACTGACCTCGGTCGGGCACGAAGTCCGCTTTTGCAAAAATACATAAACGGGCATCTTTCATAATCCTCGATACGTGAAGCGGAAAGGTTCATGTATTTCCCGAAAAGTTCCTTTGACGCAGCACTGTTTTCAAAAATGAACTCTTTTCTTTCCGCCGCCCTTTCAAGTGCCTGCATTCTGCCTTTGTATTCAGGTTTTGCGTTGAAATATGCCTTTAGGGTGTTTTCCTCTTCGCTGTTTTCATGCCATTTTTTTGCCATCAGCTCAAAGGCAGATTTTTCGCTTTCAATCAGTTGTTCGGTCGGCTGCTCAGCCGTGCTAATCTTATTGCACTGCGGCAGAATTTTGCATGTCACGCTCACAATTTCCGATACCGTCAGTTTTTCACCAGTGGAGGCAGAAAGTGCATAAGTCACAAACAGCTTTTCCCTTGCGCTGCAAACCGAGTTATAAACAAGAAAGCGCTCATAAATTGCAGCCTGCTTCGCATCATCTTTTATGTCAGGCAAAATCTCCTGCATTCTGCTTTTTTCAAAATCGCCGAACAAGCCGCTGTCGCTATAGGTTTGCGGAAAAACACCCGTGTTTGCGCCAAGCAGAAAAACAACCTTTGCCGTTTTTGTCTGGATTCTGTCGGCGTTGCAGATATATACTTCATCAAAGCCATCGGGCAGCTTGCCGAGGCTTTGAGTTGAAACAACCAAATCAAAAATTTCAATGAGCCTTTTCGGTGAAACTCTCCTTTCGCCGAGCGTTGATGCAATTTGATCGAGCACCTGCATGAGTATGTCCCAAACCTGCTCCTGCTCAACGGCAAGCTCAATGCTGCCCTCATTTTCAAGCTCAATCGCATATTCTTTCAGGCTTTCGT
>JAMPAE010000001.1 GCA_023667385.1 Ruminococcus sp. | reverse complement strand
CCACGAGTTCGAATCTCGTCCTCTCCGCAATATCGCTTGCAAGACAAGCATTTGCGAAATTTGTACACGAAAATGTACACGAAACGACCCCGAAAGTCACATTTCCGGGGTCGTTTTTTGTTGTCGCAATGATGGTCAAAAACAATCGCCCGGCGCATTGACCGGGCGAATGACATTATTCCCCATTTGGGGTTTTCGCAATAATGATGTCGCAAAGATAGACATTTTTTCAGAATATCCGGCGCAATCCTGATAAAATTCTTTTTACCCACTCCAAAATCGGCACACGTTTCAGGTATAAAAGAACAATCAAGGCGGCGGCGATGATGAATGATATATATTTCCATCGGTTGGGGTCGGGTGCGGGTTGCTCTTTGACGGTATTGTTTTCTTCCGTCCGTGTTGCATTTGCATTGCATTTGGATTCCGTTTGCTTGTTGGAATCCGTGCTTTGCCCCTTGACTTCAACATTATTTTCAATGACCGTTTGCCGAATGGACTTGATATTGCCTTGAACAAGTCCGATGCCGGGCAAGTCAACCGATGCCACCGGGGTTTCGGGTCGCGCCCTTATCGGTGGTTGCCCCTTGTCGGCGGTGGTCGTGTCCGGCGCGGAACACGGCGATGTTTCAAACACAATTTCCGTGATTGTCACTTTGCCTTGTTCCGTCCGGGTCGTGTCAATGGTTGTGGTGGTCGCCAATTCTTTGTGTTCTTCAACGTGTGTTGTGTCGGCGCGAATCTTATGGGTTGTTGCTTCAACCTTTTTCGTTGTCGCGCACGATGCCAAAGCGATGATGAACACAATGGCGGGAATGATAGTCTTTAAGAATCTTTTCATGTGCGGTTGTGGTTAAAGATTTCGGATTGCAGCAAGACGGCGCAACCAACCCTTGATGAATCGCTTGTTGGTATGCTTCAAAAGTTCGGCTTCGGTCGCCTTGCGTTTGATTTTCTTTTCATACTTTGCAACCGATTGGTTGGTGATGTCGTGCAAGAACTTTTCGCGGGCATTGTAGATGGCTTCAAAAAGGCGGTCGGGGTCGGCTGCATTGACCGCCGCCAATGTCTTTGCCCCGACAATGCCATCATCCTTGACCCCCAAAAGGCGTTGGGGAATGACAATGCCGTGCTTGCCTGAACCCCAAACCCAATCAACAAGGATGTTCGCCACCCTTTGCGATTGGATTTGGTCGGCTTTCCATCTATCCCAATAATGCGGCTTCAACACGCGGTCGCGCACGTCCTTATTGGTTATCAATTTAAGGTCTTGTACGTCAATGTCGCCATCGCCGTCCTTGTCATAACCGCATTGCCGCCAAGTTGCGATTGTTACGCCCTTATTGGTCGCACCGCCTGAATCGGCGGGGTCGTTGACAAATCCACCCTCAAATTTGAGGATGAAAGGCAACAAAACATCAACATTTGCCATGATGATAATGATTGGTGGTTAATTACTCAACGTCAGGCGTTGCCGCCGTGCCGTTCTTCTTTTCACGTTCCGGGTGTTTCAGCTCGTGCAAGTCAATGTCAAAGTGTCTTTCGGTCTTGTCAACCATAATGCGTTGGGCGATTTCTGCCCAACGTGCATCATTACACGATGATTCATTTTCAAGCATTGACCATATTTGCCAAAAACAAACCGTTCCGGCAACGATGTTGGGCAACAACATTGTCATATCCGGGAAAATGATTGTGTCAATCATATAGGCAAGCACGGTCACGGCATAGACTTTAACAAGCGTGACAAACACACGCCCGGCATAATGACTTTTGAATTTGCCATCGTTTGCACCGGGGAATTTCTTCTTCACGCGCCGCGACAACGACCAAGCCGTGTAACAATCAAGCAACACGGCGATGGTGCAAACGATGATGAAAGGGAAAGTCGGGCGCAAGAATGCAATCAATGCGCCGATTGCCCCCATCAAGTATTTGCCAACAGCTGAAAGAAGCGGATGGATTTCGTTTGTCATGTTCAAGTGAAATTGAAACACTTGCCGACCTTGACAATGGTTGTGTCAATCGGATAAAGTTCAAGCGGCTTTTCGCCATTGGCGGCACGTTCCGCGTTGATGCTTGAAATCTTTTCTTCGGCTGCTTGGACACCCTCAATAAGAATGTCCGACCCGGTGAAACAACATCGCCTTTCGCCATCGGGTGTGCCGTCCGGCTTCTTCACATAGAAGTCGCCATCTTCATCCGGCGTTTCGTTGAATGACGCAAGAACGACTTGCATTTGCAGCCTTAACCCGGAATTGTTCTTGCCCGTGAATTTTGACTTTGAAATCTTTGTTTTCTCAATCAAGATTCGCTTGCCGAACAATTCCTCAATTTCAATACCTTTTCCGATGATTGCCCCGGATTCAATTCCGAGGTCGCCAAACCTTGCCATTGTTAGTAAGTGTTATTGTTAATATTAGTTTTTGAGCGATTCAACCAATGCCGCGTCAAGTTCTTCGGTGAATGCCAAAAATTCCTTGTAACGCTGCACGGCTTCTTCATCAACCTTGATTCCCATAACGTGCTTGTTGTAGGAGTTCACAAGGTCAAATTCGGCGGTTTCATCCACAATGGCGCGGATTATCGCCTTTTTTAAGTTGGCTTTGGTCGGGGCGTTGAACGTCCTGACTTCAAAGCACGACCAACCGATTTGCACGGGGTCGGCATCGGCTGACTTGGCGGTGGCAATGTCGCCGCCGGGAATACCCATTTCGGGGTTGATGTCAAGGCGCACGATGGTTGAACCATCATTGTCCTTTTCAATCGGTTTGGGTTGCCCATGCGTCATGTCGTAATGCGCATTTGGGGCGATTAAAGCTGATTTCATAAGGCATCGTTGCTTTTAGTTTGTTGAAAAGATTTATTGAATTGCAGTATTTGCACCAACCCCACCAACTGCATATTTGTTGGCGATACGCTTCTTTGGGCATCTGCTCTTTCCGCTTGTTAAGGCTTGCCACCCGGCGGCACAACCGTTGCTTTATGCTCTTGCGCAAGCGTGTGTGGGTGTGGTAAAATACATAACCCAAGAAGTCAATCCCACGGCTTTCAACCGGGAACACCTGATAATTGCGTTTGACGTGCAAATCAAGGGTCGCAAAATATTTGCGGATTTCGTGCAATAGGTCGTGCAAGAATTGTTTGTCGGCGGCAAGAATCACAATATCATCGGCATATCGCCAATAATACTTAACGCCCATCACTTCTTTCAACCAATGGTCAAAGTAAGCCAAGACAAGGTTGGCAAAGTATTGTGATAGGTAATTGCCGATTGGAACGCCCCTTGTTTCGGGTTCTTCCGCTTCTTCCGGCTCGTTGGCTTCATCTGCATCAGCTTCGCCCATCTTGTGCGATTGCTTGCTCATGCACAAGTAACGCGACCCCATCGGTCTGCCTTTGCTTCTTTTGCGCTTGGGTTTCGTTGATTGTGTGGTCGTGTTGTTGACAGAATCAATGATTTCATCAAGAAGCGCAAGCAACCGGGCATCTTTGATTTTACGCCGGATGATGGCTTTCAAGATGTCGTGACGGATTGACGGATAAAACTTGCGGACATCAATTTTCAGGCAATACCGTGTGCCGTCCTTATCCTCTCGCAATGCACGGCGCACCGATTTGGCACACGCATGAATCCCGCGATTCTTGATGCAAGAATAAGTGTCCTTTGTGAATATAGACACCCAAATGGGTTCAAGCACGTTCATAATCGCGTGATGCAATATGCGGTCGGGAAAGTACGGCAAACGATAAATTAACCTTTCTTTGGGTTCGTAGATTGTGAAAACGTGATAAGGCGATGTTTTGAATGTTCCGTTCTTTAATTGTTCATGCAGCGCAAGAATGTTGGCTTCACGGTTCTTGTCGTGAAGTCGGACACCATAAGACCGCAACTTGCCTTTCCTTGCCTTTTCATCGGCAAGGCGCAAATTGTCAAGGCTTATGACCTTTTCAAAAAGGTTGTTCAAACGCTTCATGTTTGCTTGAATAATAGACTTTTTCGGCAGCCCTACCAAAGTCGTTCAACATAATTTATTTTTTGCCGTGGGTTGCCCCACTCATACACCCCCGGAATGGGATGTTTTTGTGGCAAGGTTTCAGGTGATGCAACTATATTTTTACAAGCATAGCTGAGAACCGATATTCGCATTCGTATTCGTGGGCGCATTATTCGTATTCGCATACACGAAGCCTGCATTCGCACCATTATTCGCATTACCGCTGAACAAAACGCCGCGACACCTGACAACCCTTTTATCTTCATTTCAAAACTCGCTTAAAATGCTTTCGGGGAACGATTTACGTTTTACGCGGCGGTTTCGATTGGGTAATAGCAAAGCCGAGAACCGAAAATCGCAGACGTAGACGTGGGCGCAGTATACGCATGCGCAGCCACGAAGCCTGCACACGCACCATAATACGCATAACCGCCGAACAAAACGCCGCGTATGGCTTCACCACTTGCGGGTATGTTAGTATAAAAGTAGTCGCAGAAATAGGTGGTTGTGCTTGCACCGACTTCAAGGGGCATTATTTCGCCGTGTTCGCCAAGAATCAAGGCTTTTACATATCCCTCTTTTCGGGGCAAGTTGCCGCGCAACTGATATTCCGCGCCGATGGTTGATGCAAAGTGTGTCGGGTCGTCACAAACGTAAAATTCGGATAATCCCCCGGCGGCATCGGATTGAATGTTGCAAAGGCAACCATCAGTCCATTTCCATATATGACCAAAAGGATTTGTCACGCCGCGATAAGACGGCACGGCAACGACAAGGGTTGTTGTGTCATATCCGCTTGGTAAGGTGTAATCCACCGTTCCCGTGTGATTGCCCAACGAAAGGGTGTGACCGCAAGGAATGAAAGGATTGTAACCGTTCCAAGTGTTCCACTTTGTGCCGTTAAGGGTTGTGACACCCGCGCCAAGTCCACCTTGATGGAATCCGTCAGCGGTCAATTCGGCATTGAACGCGGCTTGCGAATTGAAATTGCAATATTCAATCGCAAAGAACCACCACAACTTGCGGTGTGTCTGATAAAGATTGCAATTCCATGACACCGACCCACGCTTGCGGGCGTATGCACGAAAGTTTGTCAAGCTGATTGACGTTGCCGGGCGACCCAACAAAGTGTGGTCGGTATCATCATAAGCGGTTTGATTGCCGCCACCCCTGAAATCGGGGTCGTTGTTGACAACGGCGCAAAGGGTGGTTGTGGAACGCTGCACACACGCTTCATCGGCTGAAACGTAGTCTTTGCGCCACTTGATAAATCCGGGCAAGGGTCGGTCGCTCATAAGCGCACGATTCTTGTTGCCGTCCATCTCAAAGCGCATATAAGCATCCGGCAATTCAACCATAAATTGACCGTGTGCGCCCGTCAGGTCGGCGGCTGCTCCGTTGTCACGCTTTGATGAATCGTTGGCGTGAAGATAGTAATTGACCGCGCCATCATCTTTCAAAGTGCAACGGCGCATAAGTGACTGCACGGGCAAAGACTTGTGAAGTTCATCTTTGCCGACACGGGTTGGAATAGGATTTGAAACGGTCTTATCCCATTCAATGCCGTAATAATAGTCATAAGCGAATGTGGGTTTTGTGTTGCCCACTCCAATCATAAGACCCATATTAAAAGCCCCATTTTAAGTTAATATTAACCAACGAAGTTGGCGCGATTTCTTTCACGATTTCAGGATTCCACCCGCAATCAAATTGCGTTTCAATGAAATCCGACATTCCGGCAAGGCGCACCGATAGCGTGACCGGGGCGATGCCGTCATTCTTGATGTTGAAGCACTGACCATCCGGCAATGAAAAGCCGGAATCAGTCAGGGCAACAACACCCATTTTGCCGATTTGGGCGGAAACTTGTTCGCCCGACCTTGTTGTGTCCATATCGTTTTACGAATTGTTGGATGCAAATTTAATGCTCATTGTCTTACTATGAAACATTGTTGAATAAATTGAGGATAACTTTTCAAATCATCGCTTCAAGACGGTTTATTTCATCACGGATTGATTGCCTTTCCCGGTGCAATTCCGCAATGTCATACGGCAAGGATTCGCCCACCAAAGATGCTTCATAACACTTTGTAACCTTGTAGTCTGATTCTTCAAGTTGTTCTTTAAGTTCGGCGATGCGTGATTGCACAACCGTTGGGTCAATCTTGGTTGACCACGATTGAACAATGCGACCGTCAACAACTTCAAAGGAATCAACCGCGACAAACCCGGTGTCCGCTTTCGGTTGTTCCGTTGGCACATAGTCAAGAAACCCGGCTTCTCTCAATTGCGCCATTTTTTCGCCAAGTATCGGCGAACAAAAGCGAATGTCCACCGACCCATCGGGCAATATTTTTGCTAATTCCATAGTGCTTAATTATAACGATTTATAATAACCCAACCGCCGTTATAATAGCGTAAATTGATTGAATCACCTTTTGCCAAATCAACGGTTGAAACCGTGCCGCCATTCTGATTATAGATTTGCGCCCCGGTTTGCGATGTCAACACAACGGTATTTGCCATATTCCAATCACACACAATCTCAACATCAAAAATCACGGGAACATCCCCGGTTCTATTGTTGATAGTTGTTTTTGTCGGCAAGTACAAAGATGTGCGACTATTTGGATTTGATGTGAAATGATATTTGTGGGTTATGGCAAAATAACTTTGAATAATATCGGAATATATTTGTCCGATATATCCCTTTTCCAAGAATGCCACCTTACCAAGATTATATTGATTGCCATAAACCGCAAGTGCTTTCGGCAAATACCAATGTTCAAGGTCGGAATCGGTCGTGTTCTTGAACTTATGGTGAACTTCCAATGCCGTTCCCATGCTTCCGTTCAACTCAAACAATCCATTATAAGGATAACCCAACGAATTAAGGCATCCAACAAGCGTTCTTTGGTCGCCATTGTAAAAGCGAATGAAGCTGCTTAACAATGCCAACCCGTGCGTTGTGTCTTGTTCTGATGATGTGCCATAACCGATTTTGCCGGATGATATATTGAAACCACCGATTGAACCCGCATTTGCATTGATTGTTCCCGTGATGTTGGCTTTTGTCGCATAAAACGACCCATCTTGCAATACACGATAAGGTGCGGTGGCGCGGTTTTCAAAAGATGCACCCGCCCAAAAGCGGATTGACGTTGCCGCCGTGCCTTGTCCGGTCATTCCGGCAAGGATGCTTGCATTATCGCCCGCCACTTGGATTGTGCCGGACGTGACAATGCCGCCGTCAATGGTTGTCTTTGTATTATCATAATACACTGCAATAACCCAATCGTTGACACTGTAAGATTGCCCCTTTGCTTTTGCGGTGATGCAACGGCGCAATTCCTTTCCGTCAACCCAAAGGTCGCCGATGTCATAAGGGGGATAAGGCGTTGAAACGAACACTTGACGTTTGCCATCGGCGGTGTCTTGTGCTTGTGATGCCGCTTCATAAGCTGCAATGGCTTTGGCATCCTCAACAAGTTGCCATCCAAACGTATAAGGTTGGTTGTTGGTTAAACGCTTGTAATACTTTAATTCCTTTGTATTAGTATTATACCACATATCCCCGACATGGATTTGTTTTAATTCATTAGTTGTCCATGATGTCGCCGGGTCTGATACCTGAAACCACGTTTCAACTTTGCCATCAATTTGTGTTTCAAGGTTTGACACGGTGTTGGCAAAGTTATTGTTGATAAACGCATTCAACGCCGAATCATCGGTGTATTTTGAAGCCTTTTCCCAATCGCTTGACGTGAAAGAACCTGAATCGCGGGCGGTCTTGCATCGGTATATGTCGCCGCTTGCGCCTTGCACCCATAAGTCGCCGACCGAATAAGGGGGATAAGGGGTGTCAACAAAGATTCGTGCCTTTGTGTTGGCTGCATCAAGGGCATCTTGCGCCAATGCCAATGCTTGTGCCAATTCGGTATCTTCAAGTTCTTTCCACACATAGCGAGTTGCGCGGGCATAGTTCGGTGCGGGCGACCATAGAATCTTCACATATCGCCAAACCTTGCCCGTTTCGGTGTTATAATACAAGTCGCCAAGATGTTTTTCTTTATCTTCACTTGTTGTCCAATCGCTTGCGGGTTCATTGGCGGTGGCTTGCGGGGCGGTGTTAAGGGGCAACGGGTCAACGGAATAAAACCATTGTTCCACAACACCGTCAAGTTGCGATTGCAATTCAGACAACAACCCCGGCAAGGTGTTATTGATGAAATCCTTGCTTTCAAGTGCTTCTTGCCCCAATTCTTCAAGGGTCTTTTCCTGACCGTTGGAATTGAACACGATGCGACCGCCGATTTCGGAATTGTCCAAATCAAAGTATGTTTCGCCATCGGCTGATTCAATGCGCCCGGTCTTGATGAACCGCCCGTTTATCATCGTGAACCCATAAGTCAAGGCGATTGAACGTGCCTTGATGTCGGGGTCAACCGAATTTATAACGCCAATCCAAAACCAATAATAATTGGGGTCTTCATCAACGCGATATTGACGTGTTGTTATAGCGATTTGTCCGGCTGATGATACACGGTGACAACGTGCATAAATGTAAAACGGTTGTGAATCGGGCGACAATGTGATTTGACCATCTCCAAGAACCCAAGACACCGCCGAATCTTCATTGATGGTGTAATGGGTCAACACGCCGCCTTGCCACCTCATTAACTTGGGGTTGCCGTTGTAATTGGGTTGAAAGACCGTGTTTGTCAATCCGAATTGCATTGACTTTGCCCCGACCGACAAAGCAAGGGTATCAATGGAATTTGGCTTGATTTTATCGGTGTAATAATCCCCCTCCGGGTCAAATACCATGTCAAGAACTTCACGACTTGACCGCCAATTTGCGCGGGCGCGGGCGGGGTCTTTAAGATTGTTGATTTCAATAATCTTGTCAATGTCTATCAGGTCAGACAACACACGGTTGGTCACGGTGGTTGTCACCGTGTCCGAAAGGTTAAGCGAATAATCGTAAGGGTCAAGGACGTTGCGTGTGATTGACTTGATGCGCACGGCTTTGTCAACGCCAATATCATCATCCTTAACACGCACATAATCGCCCGGAACAAAGACGTTGACAACCCCGGCATCGGTGGCAAAGTTCTTTTCAATGAATGCCTTTGTGACACTCAAAGAATACTGCACTTTGGGTTGGCTGTTTTGCTCATAATACTTTTGCCCCGCTTCCAAAAGTTCGGCTTCGGCTTTGTCAACAAGTTCTTGCGGCAAGGCAATGTCAACAATCTTGTATTCATCGCCCGAATATGTGCCATCGCTTGCCCTGAATTGAAATGCCGCCGATGTTTCGGACGGAAAGACATCGCCCCGGTCATCAGTGAATTTGCGCAATGTGACCTTGTGTGTGGCATGGTCATATTTGGCGATTTCAAATTCATATCCGGCAAGGTTGCCCGAATTGAAATGCACCTTTGCGGAAACACCGTCAATCAAATAGACGGTTGTTTTGCCATCGG
Organism: Ruminococcus sp.; assembly: GCA_023667385.1. Classification (GTDB taxonomy): domain Bacteria; phylum Bacillota; class Clostridia; order Oscillospirales; family Acutalibacteraceae; genus UBA6857. Next base: position 43,349 of record JAMPAE010000001.1, on the reverse strand, counting down.
CTTCAACGGCGTTAAGGTCAAAAGAAATCGTGGGGTCTATAAATTCACACACGGAATCCCCGACCGCCTGAACGTGACCCGTGAATGTCGGTTTGATGTTGTCAAAATGCTTGCGCCCCTCAAAGATGCCGTAACGCGCCACCGCTTGGGCATCCTCAATGTATGATTGCCCCTTTGTCTTTCCCGGTAAACAAAGGCGGTCGGCACGATATTTTGACGTGATGTTTGATGCGCTGCCATAGACTTTAAGGCGGGTCACGATGTTTGAGGATGAAACATTGTCGCGGCTCAACATATAAAGTCCGTTACCCTTGCCAAATTCAAGGGTAAACGGCAAGGTTTGCGATGTTGACCTTATGTTGATGGTGTAAACACCACCGATTGTTTGGATGTCAAAGAAATACGATTCATCAAATTCCCCCAAGATGCTTTGAAGCACCGAAAGGCAATTATCTGATTCGCCGAAAGTCTTTGTGATGTCGCTTTTCGTTTCAGGACACACGCCCAACGCCCATTTGCCGGGGAACACGCGGTTTGCATTGGCGACAAGAACGGTCAAGAACCGCCGCAAATCGCCCGTCAAGGAATCGCCTTGAACGTCTTGCAATTCGTTGTTGGTGGTGTCAATGGTCACGTCATAACTTGCCCGCAAAAGGTCGTATTGCACCCCCTCAAACTGCAACGAATATTCAAATTCGTGCATCCCGGTTTTCTTGGGTTTGGATAATCGGTTAAGGGTGTAATCGCGCCCGAATATGGTTATTTTGTCGCCGATGTCGTATGTCTGCCGAAAGGGGGATTTCACGGTGATGTCAACCGTATCATCGCCATTAAGCACCCAAGATTGCTTTGCGGCGGTGACATCGGTTGCCGTGCGCCGGGATTGCATCGGCACACGGTTTCCGTTTGGCTTTGTTATTATAATTTGTTCCATACCACAATGGCATTCGTTTCAAAGTCGGTGATTTCATCAATGCAACCTGTGATAAGGGAAAAAAAATCCCCATTGGTTGTAAAATCGTGTGTTATAGTCTTTTTCTCGCCACACACGTCATAATCAACCGTGCCGTCACCCCAATAGATGTTGACATATTTACGGGTTGAAAGTGTGATTGTGCAACGCTTTGTGGATTCGCCCACGCGAATGTGTTTCAACATACGCTTGACGGGTTCGGGTTCAACCAATTTCAACTTGAATGTGCCGACCATCAATTCATCGTTCCATTCCTTTGTCACTTCAATTGCATCCTTGCAATAAACCTCGTAAACAAGGGGTTTGACCGGGTGAACGTCAATGACAAGGCGTTGTGTTCCCACCTTGTCAAACTGCCGTTCAAATTCGGCAAGACGTGTGATGAAATCAATCTTCGTGTCTGCCTTAATGAAGCAAGACAAAGTGATTTCACGCGGTTCATAAAACTTGTGCATCAGGTCAACGGATTCTCCGTGGTAATTATCCCACGAAAGCGATGTCAAGGCTTTCAGCTTCGGACGGTTCAAAATGCCCTCCGACCCTGAAACGTACACACCCCACGTCTTGAAGTCAACGCCATCAACCGAATATGTGATGTTTTTGACGTTTGAAACCTCATCCATAAGGTCGGATTGCGAAAGGGCGACATTGAACATCTTGACATCATCAAGAAGTCCAAAGCCATAGTCGCCGGAATAACAATCTTGGTTAAGGGAAATGCCAATGGGTGTTCCGGCTTTTGTCACGGCTTTAAGAAGCGTTGAATTGACATAAAAGTTATATGTCGTGCCACGCTTGACAAGTGCAAGTGAATACCATGAACCCGGCTTTGCTTCAAAGTCAAATTCAATGAAGTTTTCAAGACCATCAAAGTTGACAAGCCAAATCAGCTTTGACGGCGACCCGGCGGTTCGTTCCTTTGGCTGCACCCACGCAAGAATCGTGAAGTCAACCCCAAGATTGGGCAAGATGCTTTTTGACACCTCGCAAGTGTCGTTCCCCGAAAAGGAAATGGCATTGCCGTTCTTTCCGGGTACAAAGTGCGCCCCGTCAACCACGCCATCGGCACGGTTTGAAGAATAGTCGTAAGCGGTCAACGCTCCGTCACTCTCATCAAAGGGCATTTGAAAGATGATGTTTTCGGTGTTCATACGTTAAAACTCGTTTGGGTTACGTTCATTGACCTTGACCATTGCGTCAAAGTCGTTTTCAATGATGTTGACCTTTCCACCAAAGCGGTTCACACACACCTTTGCCCGGTCGTGTGCGTGAATGTTGATGATGGCGTTGTCAAATACGCTTATCATCAAAAAGGCATTGTCTTTTGCGGTCACGTCAATTTCGGCGTTGTGCTTCACATACAGTTCGCCCGCCGAATATTCGGTGATTTCATATTTGCCGAATGTCACGCCAAGACAAACGCACGGACGGACATTAGACACGTTAATGTGCTTATCAACGAACACGCCCATTTCGGGGCATATATCGCCGAAATGTTCCTTGATAAACTCATTTGACGGATAGTTGTTGCGCAAGCAAAAATCAATGCCGCGCAAGTACATTTTGACCAACTCGCGTCTATCTTCAAGGGTTTTCAATTCTGAAAGCCATTGTTCGCAAATTCCGTTGCGTTTGGCTTGCTTTGCAAGCGTTTTGATAAGATTATTCATTGTTGTTAAATTAAGCCTTGTGAACGCAAAGAATTGCCCCCATTTGATTCAAGAATCGTGATGATTTGGTCAATCTTTGCAAGATGTTTATTGAATGCCGTGTTCGCGGCAATTTGATTCAGGACAAGAAGTTGTTGGCGCAACGTGTCTTTGATTTCAAGTTGGTTGATTCGGATTGCATTCATTTGTCCGGCGACAAGTGACGCGGTTTCCTCTGAAACACCCTTGACCGCCCCGGTCAAAGATGTGTCGGAATCTTCTTCATCGGTAAGGTCTTTGAACAAGTCCGAATAAATGCCCAACGCCTGATTGAAGTTGTTGGCGGCTGCTTGAACCTTGCGTTTGAATGCTTCAATTTCCGAATCGGTCAATCCGTCAAAGATGAAATCATCGCCGTTCCAATAACCCATTGAACTTTCAAGGTTATCAAGTGCGCCTTGAAGTTGTTGTTCAAGGAATTTTTTCTTCAACTGATTCACGATGGCATTTTTCAAAACATCGTTGACCGTTTCTTCAAAGGCTTTGGCGGCATCTTCGCCCTTTTCAAATGCACTTACAAGGGATTCACTTAAAGAATCACTAAAACTTTTGGCATCGGTCTGTAAGATGTTTTTTGAAATTTCATCATACATATCTTCAATGGCGCGGTCAAGTTCGCGGATTTGTTCGGTGTATTCCTCAATCTTACTTGCATCGGACTTTTTGCCTTTCTTGGATTTTTCGGCATTTATCATTCCAAGCAATTCTTGCTGTTGCTTGCGCATATTCTGAATTGCTTTCATTGATGCTTCATATTCATCAAGACCCAAAGCCTTGTCAATTTGCCATTCAAGTTGCTTGTAAACATTCTGCAACTTTGTAAGTTGCTCTTTGTGACGTTTGATTGCCTTTTCTGCCTTACGGCTTCGGCTGTCAAACAAATCAACCGCCGATGATATAAGGGAAATTGACCCTTGAATCACGGCAAGGGGATTGCCGGACGCAATGCCCTCGGCGGCTTGTTGTGCGCCCTCTAAAATGCCGCCGATGTCGCCAAGAATCGCTTGTGTTTCCTCATCCATCGCAATGCCCATCTTTTCCATGCCGGACACAACCGAATTGAATGTGCCGGAAACAAGGGAAAGTGTTGAACCGACATTTGAAAACACGTCTTTCAACGCTTCTTTCATCATGTCGCCCGCCGATTTGCCGGATTCAACCTTGCGAATAAGTGCGTCAATCACTTGCATTGAATTGCCGACATCAACGCCCATGTCAATCTTGCCTTGCAATTCTTGCTTCTTCCTTTTCAGGAAATCAAGGTAATTGCCGCCTTGCGAAAGCAACCCGGCAAAGGCATCTTGCGACCCTTGCACCAAAGTTTTGTCGCCGGACTGAATCCACTTTTGATATTGTTGATATTCGGCTTCTTTGGCTTTCAGAGATGCCAAGAACGGGTCGTTGTCGTTTGACAACAAGGCATTGTCAGACATTTGGCGGCGCAATTCCGAAAAGGCATTGCCCAACGCCTTGAATGGGTTGCGACTGTTGATTTCATCACGCGCCTTTTCAAGTTGTTCATTGATGGCTTGCAAGTCGGCGGGGTTAAATTCGCCTGAAAACTGAATCTTTTGCGCTTCAATGTTCTTGATAAGTCTTTGGATGGTTGATGTTGTCAGACCCTCCAAGTTGCCGAAAAGCATTTGCCAATCGCTTGACTTGGTAACGATTTCATTTGAAAGGTCTGCCAATTCATTTGCTTCGGCATCGGCAATTCGGGCAAGCATTTCTTTGTCGTTGTGTTCAAGGGCAACACGGCGTTGTTCGGCATATTTTCCGGCGATTGTCGCCCGCTTTTGCTCATATCCTTGGTATTGCTCAATTAGTGCGTCATAATCGGTGTCGCCCGTGCCTTTGGTGTCGTTCTGATATTTGCGGCGGCGGTTGGCAATGGCTGCATCAATGCTTGCCCGGTCTGCATCCGTTGTGGCGGCTGCACGGGCGCGGTTAAGCATTTCAATGTCGCGGTTGAACTCCCTTTCAAGTTCAAGGCGTTTATCGGTATAAGACGCATATTCTTTTAGCAATTCTTCGGTTTGTTCCCTTGCTTGCTTTCGTGCGTCCTTTTCGGCATCATCCAAGATGGTCTTTTTGCCGTTGTCAAGTTCCGTGCCGTCATTGGCAAGTTCTTGTCGGCGGCGTTCAATGATATTGAGCATATCAATGACCGACTTGGCATTGGTCAGTTGTTCGGACAATTCTTGATTGAATTGTTCAAGGACGGTTTGTTTCGTTTCTTCGGCGATGGCATCATTCAGTTGGCGCAATTGCTTGTTTTGCGCCTTTGTGCGGTTTGCAACGTCAATTTCCAAGATTTGGTCACGCTGCCTTTTCAGGTAATCAATATATGTCGCCCCCTCTTGAAGCAACGTGGCAAATTCCTGATTCGCGGATTGCACAAGGATTTCATCGCCGGAATTAAGCCATTTCATAAACCGTTGATATTCGGTTTTGCGCTTTTGCAACTTCTCCAAGAATGGGTCTTTGGTCGTTGATGAACCGCCGCCACCGCCCCCTGTTCGGTGGGTGGTCGTTGTTCCCGTGATGGCATCGGCTTTTTTTTGCAAGGCTTCAATTTCGCCCATAACCTTTTTGTAGGTTTCGGCATCAAGGGATTTTAACAATTCTTGCCGCTTGTTGGCGATTTGTTGGTTAAGGTCACCAAGTGACCCGGCAATAACTTCATTCGTTTCAATAAGGGCATTTGACAAGATTTCATTGCCGTTGGCTTCGGCTTGACGCGCCCTTTCAAAGTATTCACGCATTTCAGCTTCCAACCCCAACGCGGCATTTGTCAATTCGGTTCGCTTTTCACGCAACATTTTTTCTCCCGCGCCACCATAGGAAAATATCTTTTCAATCCAATTCAATGATACATTTTCGGCATCTTCACGATTTTGCAAGGCTTGTTTTAATTTCGCCATGCCCAATTCAATGTATGCAAGTGCCTTTGCCTTTTCAATTTGTGCGTCAATGAATGCTTGCTTGTTGTTGACAAGGACATTTTCGGCGGCGGTCACACCGTCAATGGAAATACCCAATTCATCAAAGGATGCCTTGTTTTTGCGCACAAAGGCTTCCTTTGCTTCAAGGTTATCGCCCAAAGCTGTCCACGCTACTGACAATTCTTCAATCTTGCCGATTGGCTTGTAACAACCATCAACAAGTGCTTTTGAAAATTCTTCTTGCGCTTTCTTGGCTTCTGATGCCTTGCTTGCAAAGTGTGAATAAAGACCGATAAGTGCGGAAATTCCGGCAAGAATCCAACCGAACACCGGGATTGACTTAATCGCCGCCCCGACCATTCGGAATGCTCCGGCAAGACCGATGTTTGCCACCGTTCCGGCTTTTGCAGCGACCGCTTGCGCCCCGATTGCGGTGGTGTTCGCCCCTTGAACCGCCGTGTTTGCGGTTGTGGCGGTTGTGGCTTTACCTCTTGCGGCGGCATTTGCCTGATTCGCGGCGGTGTTGACTTCTTCGGCGGTGGTGTTTGTGGCGATTGTTGCCGCGTTTTCCCCTTGTGCAAGGGTGTTGGCTTCAACGGCGGTCGTTTCTTCGGCTTGCGCATTGCGCCCGACCTCTAAAAGACCGTTCCACCATTCTTTCAGCTTGCCGACCGTGCCAAGCATAAACGCGGAATCCTTATTGAGTGCTTGCGACACTTGCATCAAACCATTTGTTATCGCCATAATTGATTGGGTCTTTAACATGATTTGTTGCAAATCTTCGTTTTGCTCCCCGAATAAGCCGACCATTCCGGCAACGGCTGAAAATCCACCCGTCAACCCGGTAAGACCTGACAAAACACCCGCGAATCCGGCATCATCGTTTGCAAGGATGTTGGCTTGTGCTTGTGCATCGCCCCACGCATCGGTCAGGCGGGCGGCTTCGGCGGCAACTTCACGATAACGGGCGGTGTTGCGTTGTCCGGCGGCTTCAAGTTCAACCATTTCCATCTTCAATTCACGCAATCTTTGTCGCAAAGATGTTTGGCTTTTTTCGTTTTCTTGGGTGGCTTTCGCTTCGGCAATCATCGCATCGCGGGCATCATCAAGTTGGCTTGACTGATTCCGCAATTCGGTTAAAAGCTGCTTGCGCACGGTGATTTCGCCTTGAATCGCCTTTTGCTTGTCTTTTAGTGCTTTATATTCGGCTGAAAATCCGTTCTTTTCCCATTCTTGGGATGCAAGTTGCTTTAAGGCTTCAAATTCATCTTCAAGTTTCCAAATGGCGGTTTCTTGCTTTTCGCATTCTTCGCCGATTTTGCCAAGCATCGTGCCGATTTCGGCAACCGTCTTGTCAACGGAATCACCGACACCAACAACGCCATCCGACAAGCCTTGAACCCGCCGCATCGTTTCTTGTATCGCCGCATCTAATTGGCTGTTGTCCAATTGTGAGGTAAAGGACAAACCGCCGCCGTCAATTTCTGCCATGTTCTTTCTACATCATTGAATTAACAAAATTCAAAACTTGTTCTTGGTTGCTCTCGGTAAGGGCGATTTCCTGAACGTCACCATTTGCGTCCGTGTCATAACTCGGTGCGTCAATCATCATTCTTTCCACAAGCGACCATGCAATGCCGTTAATCAAGTAGTCATAAGTCCAACCGAAATGCGCACACAACGCGCCCCGGCGACCGTGTGGACTGTTTAACCCGCGTTGCTTCCCTCTATCCGAATCGGCATTGTGGTTCGGTCGGTTGACATCAATCGAATAGAGTTCATAAAATCCCCCAAATTAGCCATAGAATTGACCAACACGGCGAATTGATGCAAACGTGACGGTTTGATTGTCCGCGCAAACAAATCGGTCATGGCGTTAAGTTTTTCGGTGTCCTCAACGTAATGCGGAACACCACCTTTGATAGTGCATTTCAAACGGTCAACCCCAAGAACGGCGATGGCGACAATTCGGGCGCATCGGATTGAATGCTTGTGCGCGAATGTCCGCGCCTTGACCATCGCATCGTTGCTTTTCAAGGCTTCTTCATCAATGGCAAATTCAATCCATTCCGATGAAAGGCGGTCAAGGGTTGAAAGGGTCGGTTCTTCAATCGTGAACGTGCGTGTCACTTCCACAAGCTGCTTGCGGCGTATAAGACCGAAAAACCGCTTTGCGGTTGTAACCTCAACGTCCTTGACCTCAAAAGACACACCCTTGCGGATAAGGGCGTTCAATTCTTCTTTTTCTTGTTCAAGGGGTGTTTTCTTTGTTTCTTCCATGCTTTATGTGCTGATTGGTAAAACGCCCCCAAAGTGTGCGTTTCCGACACTCTCCGGGGGCGTGTGAATGATTGGTTGCCGTGCGCCCCGCTTACGCTTTGGGTGTGCCACGCAATGCCTTGCCGGATGATACCGCCATCGGGGTGACGGTGAAATCAACAAGGAAAATACCGCTTGCGGTAAGGTCGGCGTTGATAACGGCTTCAATGTCACCGTTGGGAATGTCAAAGTCAAAGCCTTGTTCGGTTATGACCCTGATTGCACGATTGGCAACAACTTCGCTGCCATCGTAACCCCAAGCGGGTTTGCCGTCTGTGCCGACATCTTCACCGCCGACATAATCAATCAGTGCTTGAACGGACGGGTCCATGATTGAGAATGTCAAGGTCGGAATCTTGCGTGACTTGCGGCGCACTTCGGGGGCGGCTTTGCCCTCTTCATAATGTTCCGTCACATCGGACGAATCTTGGGCAATCTTGGCGGTGTCTTTGTAAGTCTTGCCAATCTTTGTAAGGGCGGTGGGCATAGTGCCGTTGGGGGCGGCTTCGCCAACCTGAATTTCACAAAGCCCCAAAGTGATGACTGTGGATTTCTTGTCCATGATTTATAAAATGGGAATTAAGTTGTCTGAATATTCCAATCAATCCGAATGTTCACAAAGTGTTGTTTGGTGTTCGGCTCATACATAATTGTTGCCCCTTTCGGGATTATCTTCATGCCGGGCAAAACGGCATTGCGAACAAGATTCAAGACTTCTTGGGTTAAAAGGTCAAGGCGTTGGCGGTTTGCCGACATCTGCATTTTCCCTTTGACACGCTTTGAAGTGTCGGTCACATAAATGTTGATGTTGGACGTGCCTAATTGGGGCAATGCGTCCGCTTCAAGGTCAATTGTGTTAACGACAATATCTTCATCGGTGGAATCTTCGGGGCGTTCATCGCCGACAAAGACCCCGCCTTTGATTGACGTTTTACCGACAAGCAACCCAAACAAGATGCCATCGGTGTCAAATGGGGTTTTCAAGTTGTCTTTCATTCCGCTGCGGCTTTGATGTTTGAAACAAGTTTTTCTAACATTCGGGGCAACTCCCTTTCTGCAAGATGTTCGGCTGATGTCAGCACGTTATAGCCTTTGGCTTCAACGTACATCGCATAATTCATTCCGGCAACGACCACAAGGGCAACGCCCTTTGTTTCCTTTCCCACCTTATCGGCAAGACTTTCGCCCGCCTTGATGCCCTCTTGCGCCGCGTTGGATTCCGCGCCGCTTGCGGCATCAAATTGTGTGTGGAGTGCTACGCCATCAACGAAAATCATATATCCCGTTGATGAAAGTAACGCCCCGGTCTGCATCATATAACCTTTGTTGTTACGCGCTTCAATAAGGCACATTTCGCCCAATTTCTGCAAACGTGCGATTTGCTTCTTCTTGACTTCTTCCAAGAATGCGTCAAACCGCCGCTTGACATCATTGGGGGTGAAATCGGGTCTTATAGCCATAACCGACAATGAAGTTGCGATGGGTCAAAATTCAGGCATTCACCAATTATCCGTATGTCGGAACAATCCCGGTCATTTGCGACAATCACTTTTGTGCCTTTCGGAACAAGCGGACACGACTTGGGGCATTGAATCAATGATGTTGCCTTGTGGTATTCTCCCCCGGCAACCTGATATTCCGCGCCGCGTCCGTCTGATTCTTCACGGCACATTGAAATGAATGTGCGTGACGGCTCGGTTTCCGTCCACGCGCCCTTTGCGTCCTGAACGGATTCCGGGGCGGTTTCAATGAATAGGAAATGGGGATATTGTTTGACCATTGCCATAATCACCAAAAGTTTGAACGGTTACGAATTTTCGGTTTTGCTTCCAACACGTTGTCTTTGCCAAGTTCACGACAAAGGGCGTTGTAATACAACTTGACGGCTTCAATGTTCCAAGAAATGGAATAACCGCCCTCGGACACATTTTGCGCTGCCGCCGCAATCACAACCGAAAATCGGTTATAAACGGCAAGGTCGCAACTTGTAACGTCCACGGGGGCATCTTCATCAAGTCCGGCTTTAAGCAATATCACGTCAATGTCGTTGTCCGACACGTTAAGACCGCCTAATGTCTTGGTCAAATATTCTTTGTTGGTGGTTGTTGCCATGCTTCAAATCTTGCAAAGACCGCCGGGGTTCGCCTTTTCAGGTGTCGCCCCGGTGGTCGGTCGTTAGTTCTTATTCCATGTGGTTGCGTTGATTTGCATAAGGACGGAACGACCCGCAAGTTTCCACGCCGGGAAAAGGTTTGCGATTCCCTCGGTGACTTCACGCACGGGGGTTTCATCCTCTGAAAATTTCTGCACAAGGGTATGACCGTGCATAACCTTTTCGGCAACGCTGCCGGGACGCTTCTTTGCTTCAATGGGCGTTTTCCAAAAGGTGTTTCCAAGAACCTTGCTTTCGGAAAACAAAATCACATCATCTTCAAAGGGGTTGCCCGTTATGCGTGTGCCGTCTGCAAGTTCAATTGTGATGTCTTGGTCAATCACGATGATTTGCAGACCACGGAAAGTTTCGGTGCGCTTTGCAAGATAGGCGTTAACCGACTGCAAATTGGGCGCATCTTGGGTTTCGGTCAGGTTCTGAACAAGGGTTGCGCAACGCTTGTAAACCTCATCTTGCGCGGCAAGTTTTTCAAAGGTTTCCACGTTCATAAACGCAAACTTGTATTTCACACCGAAAAGACGGCGACCGATTTTCAGGGCGTTGGGGATGTCCTTTGTGAAAGGCTTGCCCGCCGTTCCCGAAACATAAGACGTGGCAACGCCAATCTTTTGTTCTGCGGGAATCTGATAGTCAACATCATATTCGGTTACAACGGTGGCATTGTTGGAATTGCTGATTTTCAGCTTGCCACCGCACGAAATTGATTTGAGCGCAATCCATTCGGCACGGGCGGCAACGCCATCCCAACAAAACTTGGTGTCCTCTGCCCAAAACTCAACAAGGTTGCGCAAGTCGGCATCGTTAGATGCCATTGCCACCATGATGTCGTATTCGGTAAGTTCATCTTCAAGTTTTTCACGCGAAATGGTGATTTTGGGAATGTCGCCTTGCAGCCTTGAAATGGCATCGCGGGTTTTCTTGGGGATTGATGCACCCCTTGCCGTCAGGTCGGCGGCAATCTTTAATCCCGCTTGCGCTTCAAGCACTTTCCACGTCAAAGTGTTTGTTTCTTTGAGCGGAAACAATGTGGGGTAATAATACTCTTTAAGGTCATAGGAGTGAATAACCGCTTCCATGTCCTTTTCGGTAAGCCCCTGCATCAGTGTTTTCTGCATATTCTTGGTGCGTTAACGGTTAAACATAATTGATGCCTTTAAGGGTTGTAAGCATCGCCGGGGTAACGGCGGGGGCGTTGGTGTCACGCACAACCGCGATAACCCATGCGTCAACCCAAAGGTTGTCACCATCGGGTTCAACGTCATAGTTTGAACCCGCGATAACGGTTGGAACGACTTTCGGGGTGGTGTTCGCTCCGGCTGATTCAAAGGCAACGTCACCCACCTTGACCGCTTTTCCAAGCGTTGCCGAAAGTGTGATGATGTCCTTTGCGGGGTCGGACTTATCAATGCTTGCGATAACCTGACCGTTTGCGCCCCCGGCTGAAAAGCGGTCGCCAACTTTGAAATGGCTTCCTTTCCCAACCTCATAGGCGGTGGCGGCGGCATCGGCTGCGGTGACTATCTGCGCGGTTTTTGCCACGCAATAAAGACCGTCATTCCCCTTGCCAAGCGGCGTACCCTCAAAAAGTGCCTTACCGCCAAGTGTGGATGTTTCAACAGTCACACCGCCGGGGATGTCGGCGACACGATGAAGAATACATTTCACAACGCGGTTGTCCTTTTTGCGTTTGACTTGCATTGTCATTTCTTAAAAGGGTTTTGGGTTAAACTTAAAGTTCTTTGCCCGCAAACTGATTGTTGGCGGGGTTTGCGCTTGCCACAAAGTCGGCAACGGCTTTTGAAACGCCGGATTCGCCCTTGTTGGAGAAAAGGGGCGTTCCACCTGATTGTCGCATTGAGTTATCGGCAAACGCCTGATTTGCGGCGGTGATGTCCGTGGTCTTTTCGGTCAAGTATTCATCAAATGCCGAATCATCGGCAAATTGCATTCGGGCAAAGTCTTTCAGGGTTTGCGCCTTGAAAGTTGCGTCCTTGCAGCTTGCCAACGCTTCATTCAGTCGTTGAAGCCTTGATTTGTTAAGATTCTCGGTTTCCATTGTCGCAATTCGGTCGGCATAAGGCTTGACCGCTTCGGCGACAGCTGCTTTCACAATGTCGGCGATGTTTTCCCCATTGCCGCCGGGTTCAGCTTTGGGGGGTGTTGCGGGGTCTTCCTTGATGTTGTACTTCTTGCGCAAGTTGGCTTCCGATGTCTTGACACCCTCGGTCACTTCCTTGTCAACATCCGCACGGAAATTCTTGATGAACTCATTGACTTGCGCATCGGTCAACTTGTCAACAATCGTTCTCGCTTCTTCAATGGTGGCACATTGTAACGCGATGGTGCGTGCCAACGTGGTCAACCCGTCTTTTCGCGCGCCTGAAAACTTTGCGGTCAGTAACGCCAAAATTTCTTGGATGGTCATTTTTGTGTTGTGATGTTAATTGGTTCTACAAATCAATGGCAAATTTAGTGTGTTTTATAGTAATACATTTATATTGTTCAACAATGTTATCCCCAAGTTATTCACATTTTGCACTGCACAAGCAAAGAAAATGCAATGCAAAAGCAAAATTTTTGCCGAAAAAGTTTGTTATTTCCAAAATAACACATAACTTTGCGGTGTCTTAATATAAGACACGTTGTTTAACCGGGGGCAACCCCACAATTTTCGCAATAATGGAATATACACTCCGCATCTACAAAAACGAATACCAACCCGCCCAAATCAACTACATCAAGGGCGTGTCTGAAGTCCTTGAAGAATTCGACAAGGTAATCACAATCAAGGGCGATGAAACAATGCTTAACAAGATTCAATCGGCAATGTTCCTTTCCGATGAACGATTCAAAGAAGTGTTCCCGGAATATGTAACCGTTGCAGAACGTCAGGCAATCACACGCCAAGAACTTGACAATCTCAAAGCTACCATCGCCAACACCCTTTGCGATTGCATTCGTGACGGCGTGACCGACAACAACGATTTCTTTTGGGAATTACGCGATTTCTACCTTGACAAAATCGCACACACTCGCATCTAAATAATCACGGGGCGGTGCAATGCCGCCCCAACAACCCTTTCGCAATAATGAATCCGATTTACAAAGCAATCAAAGAAGAATGCCGCAAGGTTATCATCGCAACCAACGGCAATCCCCTTAACCGTGATGTCACACCCATCATCAACAAGTTCAAACCCCTTTGCGGTCTTGATGCCGTGACACACGTTCAAAACGCGATGTCTTACTTTCGCTTTTCGCCTACACAAGCAAAATTCCGTCAGGCATACAATTATTGCATCAACGGTTAAATTTCCACACCATGAAAGATGCCCAATATTATCAAAATGCGCTTGTCGGCAAGATGCTGACCTTTTATGATGGTTGGATTGGCGAAACAACCAAAATCATCATCCGCAAAATAAGCCTTGACCGCCTTAATAACCGCAATTTCATCCGAATCAAGAATGAACGCGGCGGTTGCGACTTTTTGGTTATGACCGACAAGGTGGACACGCTGATTAAGGATGGTGAAGCAATCATCACATCGGAATGTTACGGTTGCATCACCACATCACATTGGCGTTTGATATGACACCGACACCGCCCAAAGAAATACTTGACTTCATCAAGAAGCACCGACCGGGCATGATGCCGTTGCAGCCATCGCCATTCAGTGTGATGCCATCGCGCCCGGTGCAAAGGGATTTCAACATTGAAACGGCATTTGACCGCCACACGGTGTTCCGAATCTCTTACTTGCCCTTTGTGTTCTTTGATGTCATTTGGGATTATATTGATACCCTGAACGACCTTGCAAAGATTCTAAAAGTCCGTGAAACGCGGCATTGTTCACGCGCCTTGAATGAATTGTGGCGTGATTATGACCGCACACGTTCACGCATCCTTGACTATGACCACCGCAAGAACATTGCCGACCATGCCGAACAATTCATTGAGGAATCGCCGACCTTGCAATGGGCGTGGAACGTGATTCATTCGGAATATCGGCGCAAGAATCCCGACTTGTTGCCGGATTGGGTTATGTTCATCGCGCAAGCTGACCTTGTGTGTTCAATGTTTGCCGCCCTGATAAGGTATGCACGACACTTTGATGATATGATAACTAAAAAGGCGGGGCGCAAGCTGCATTCAATCTTGCCGGATGAAATTTATAAGATGCAAAAGATTATCCCCGAATATATGGGTGGAATGAAGCCAACACGCATCCGGCGATTGGTTGATGCCGCCTTGTTCCGTGATTTCTTAACCCAAGAATTGACCGATGATGAATAAAAACTATAAACCCTCAAAGCAAGATAAAGTGCTTGCACACTTTTACAAGAATGTCGCAACGCTAATCAAGAAGTCGCCCAACGGTCGTGTCGCCCTGACAACCCTTGAAGAACGTATGCCGCGCCACAAATTTGCCGTCTTTTCGTGGTTGCAATGGCGTGATGCAAAGGAATGGTTCACGACCTCTTATGGCGAAACACCCGGTTTGTGGTATGCGTTAAAATCCGAATATGTGAATTGCACCTTGTCGGAAATATACCAATCAATTAACAAAACATATAACATCTATCAACATGAAGAAGCGTGACATCGCAACGATAACCCTTTTGTGGCTGACCGTGCTTTTGGTCGCCATCAAACTTTTCATCAACCCCGGCTTGAATTGGGGTTGGGTCTTTGCACCCCTTTGGATTCCGTGTGCCGTTGGCATCATCGCATTTTTCGCGGTGGTCGTGTTTTTCTCAATCCTCAAAAACAAGAAGAAATGAACGGTCTTGAAATCTTTGACATCTTGACACGCCGCAAAGTGTTCGTGCGTGTGTCCAATCTCAAAATTGACGGTGTGGATGAATCAGGGCAACCCATTTATTCGCCCTGTGTCAAGGTTACAATCGGCAAAGGTGGTGTTGAACTTGCAACATTCATCGGCACATCCCTTGAAACGGAATTAAACAACGCTTATTCTTGGGCGATTGAAAACAATGTTGTCAAGGATGCACCCGAATACACCGCACAATGTGAAACGTGTATGCGCAAATTGTGTGGGGAAATCCTTGAAGTGTGCAAGGATTCAACCGATGAAAACCGACATTGCCAATGGTGGGGTCACGAATCCCAAGACCATTGCACATACAAGATTCCGTGGGATAAATACCCCGAATCATATTGGCGAACAATCCTTTCGCCGGAACAATTCGCCCTTGCAAAATTACTCAACATAAAATCAACCAAATAACAACAAAATGGAATCAATAATCAATTCCCTTTCGGAAAGGTTCAACCTTTCCCCCGACTTCCTGACCGACTTTCACAACAAGATTGTGGACAAGGAAAACTTTGAACGTGCCGTGCGTATGTTCGTTGACGGTCTGATGCCTTATGACATCGCAACGGGCAATGACCCCATCAATGTCGCCGAATTGCGCCACAAGGTTGCCGCCGACCTTTGGGATTTCCGCAAGAACAAGGCGGCAAGAATCCGTGAAGCGATGGAACAACAACGCCGCATCCAAGAATATTATTCAGGATGCAAGGCAATACGATACCCCAAAAAGCACAATTCAAGCGATTGTGACGTTGTTTTCATCAAAGACGGACACTTGGTTGCCTTTGCCCGCTTTGAGCCGAAACAAGGCGGCATTTATTCAGCAAACAATGAAGTGATGCCGAATTGGCGATGGCATCCCCATGAACATCTTGCAAGGTTGCGCAAGCTGAACAAAGCCTTTTACCGCGAAATCAAAAAGGCGGCATTCAATTCGCCCCGTGAATGGTTTGACTTTTCAGGAACGACACGATGAACCGCGTGTGTTTCCTCAAATCCGACCGAAAAATGTTAACTTTGCACAAACTAATGAAGCCGAAATGAAGCAAGAACAAGTCGTTCACGTCTGCTTGGGCGATGATAGACACTATTATTTTGGGTCAATCGCCGCAATCTTTGAGCGTTTCACGCCTGATGAATTGGGTGTGTCAATGACAACCTTGTGGAATTATGGTCTTGCCCCCGACCGCCCTTATATCAACAACAAGTGTCGCATCTATCGCGGCACGATTGAACGAAAACATCAATCAAAATGAAAAAAGATTATTCAAACCTAAAAAACAAGACTGTCTTTGATTTTACCAAAGACCCGGTGATTCTTGAAGAAGTATTGCCGTACATCCCAAAGGGGTGCGACCGTGACCAATACTTGAAAGACTATTGGGCGCAATCTCCACATCAACTTGCATTCTCTTTCATAGACCTTGCCGAAATCATTGGCGATGATGAATTAAAAAAGCAAGCTGAAAGCCAATTTGAAAAGGAATTAACGGCATATTTCAACGAATAGAAAAGGGCGGTCGCAATGCCGCCCTTTCTTTATACAATGAACCCTTTTTCTTTTAGCCATTCAACAATGATGTCTTGACGGGTCTTTGTAATCACAAATTTACCTTGTTTGGGGTCGTATGTTCTTACGTCACTTTCGGTTGTCCTTATCAATTTCAACAAGGCATTCAAATCGGATTTTTTGACCGCTTTTCCGTTGGCATATTTCAAACCACCATCAAGCAAGCCTTGACCCAATCCCGTTTGTTGGTCATTGTATGCACCCGAAAATAAGTGCTTGCGGACTGATGCAAGGGTCTTGGAATGCGACAATCCCAATTTTGTGATAACAAAATCATAATTCGTGACCATTTCATTATAATTCGTGGAATTTCGGTCGGTCTGAAATTCAGGGTGCGGAACATGACTTGCGCCCAATTTCGCATAAAATTCAGGCAAAGAATGTCGTGCCACAAATTCATTTGCCAACTCCATAAACCTTGTTTCCATTTTCGTTAGGCGCATATTGCCGGACGTATTGCGATTGTGGCATATTTCGTGCCAAAAGGTTGCCATTGCATCAGCTTCGGCAAACGTGATTTCGGATGTCTTTTTTTGTCCTATTTTGCCCAATGCAGACTTAACAAGTCGCAATCTATCGGGTTTTAACGAAATACGCCCATCCATATATGTGAAGCCATTAACCCCGCGTTCATTCGTTGGGGTCAATCGCAAATCGCCATTTTCAAACCATCGTTCAACGGTAAAGTCCTTATTTATCTCTGCAAATGTGGCATCAACTTCGGAATCCGTCTTATAATCAATTTTCACGGCTTTGTGTGGTTCGCCCGTGAATGTTGCTTCATGTTCCATTGAAGATTTCCTTGCCGCTTCTTCTTCATTCTTCTTGACGGTTTCATCAATGGTCACTTTTAGGGCGTTGTAAATCTTTTTGATTTCATTCTTGAATTGCCCCCAAGTGTAAGCCTTATCAGACCCCGACAACGCGAACACATATCGGCTTAAATCGTTTCGGTTTGCATCGGTATCAAGACCCAATTTGTCGGCTTCTTTAATCAATGCCCTTGCTTCGGTCAAGAATTGTTCCATCTTCTTTCGGACTTGGGTTATTTTACCCTCCAAAGCAAAATATTCGTTTTCAAGGAATCTTTCGTAATTCTCCGATTCGGGTTGTGTGCGCCAATCAAAATTGGGGTGGTCAATGAATTGTTGCATCAGACCTTTAATTTTGGTTGTGCTGATTCCCCATTCTTCGGCTTGTCTTATTGTTATACGAACATCGGAAAGCAAGGATTTTTGCGATGCCGTCATTGATGCTTCCGGCGATGCCTTATATTGCTTCAACTTGTCCTTTGCCTTTTGAATTTCGGATTGATAGAATGAAGCACCATCCGACCACATCTTTTTGTCCTTTGAAAGATTGGTCATGTATTGGGTTAATTCGGCAATGATGGTCTTGAAATCCCCGCCGGATTCGTTCATTTCCTTAATCAAGTGTGTGCAATCGGCAAAGAATGCCGACATTTCGGTTGTGTACTTCGTGTCAATACTTGTGATTGCAGCAATGCAACCATTGATTGTCTTAATGTCTTTTTCTGCAACCGCTTCATTAAGGCGTTTTTCTTGCATTACAATTCCCCATTCCTGACAAATCTTCCTTGCCGCTTCAACGGACGGCATAAGTGCGTCAAGCTGCGCTTGCACCGGGTCAATCTTCGGTTCTGACTTACCGGGGGCGGCGAATGGGTCTTGCCCGGTCTTTTTCTTGACCTTTTCAACGAATCTTTCCATCATTGACCTTGTGTATTCGCCCAACTTGTCACGGTTCTTTCCGGCAAACATCGCAAATGCTTCGGCAAAGTATTCATCAACATCGGTTGAAGCATAATAACCCAACACATCGTTAATTTCATTGAAAGGTTTGCCATTCAACATTATTGATTTACCCGCTTTGCCCATCGTGCTTATTGCATCAGACTTGAAGCCGAATTGCGACAATAAACAATGTCCGATTTCGTGGTCAATTACCGCACGAACATAATCTTCTTTATCCTCATAGGTATGCGAATAGAAAACACCCTTTTTCTTCCACTTTTCAGCCCTCGCAATTGCGGTCTGATTGCGTAAATAAGGGATATTCAGATTAAATCCGTTGTTATTCCCATCCCAAGATGCTTCCGCTTGCCGATTCGCGGGTTTTCCAATACGGCTAAACTTGGGCAATCCGAATTGTTGAATGCGTTGGTTTAGTTGATTGACAATATCATTCCACAAATCAAGGTCATTTTTGCCGATTTCAAGGGTGCAATCATCGGCAATGTTGGCAAGAATGAAATCTTTAATTTCTTGGGGGGTTGTTGCCTTGAATGTGGGGATTGTGGGCATATCGGGTTCAACTGTCGGCAAATCTATCTTCAACCCCTTTGTGATGTCGCCATCAACAAAGTTGTCTTGTATGAAATACGGCGTTGAACTCCACCCGGAAACGGTGTCTTTGTTTTCCTCAACCCATTCTTTGAATGCGTCCGGCACATCGGTAACAACATATCTTGCTTGCTTCTTCTTGTACTCCGTGCCGCGCAAGGCTGCTTTGAGGTCGCCCAATTCGTTTTCATCAAAGGTTTCTTCATCCATCAGAATCGGCACGGCATAACACCGACATTGCGGATGCCATCCTTTGAACTTGAAAGACTTGGGATAACGCCCTTGCAGACGGTCACACAACTTGCATTTATATTCGTGTCCGTCCTCATCGTGCCAATTAGACCGCTTTATTTCAAAGCCGACAACGAAATCAAGTTGTTGCCACCGCAAAAAGTCGCTTTCACGATAAGCCATATTGATTTCCGACCTTGTAAGACGTTGGGCATTCTTCACGCTTGACCGATAAACACCTTGCCCCGGATGATATGCCCTTGCAGCCTTTGACAACACAAGGTTGCCCCGCTTGTCACGCACACGGCGAAACAAACGGTCAGGTTCGCGCAAGTTCTTCTTTACATCACGGGCAAGTTCTTGTGCGCTGCGCCCCTCTCCAAGTCCGACATCAAGTGCGGATTCAAGTTGTTCTTTGTATTGTCCGACATAACGCCACACACGTTGCGACAAGTTCATGCCGCCCACCTTGCGGTCTTGAAACGTGCGCAATGCGTCCAAATTGCGGTCTTGCATCTTCTTCAACCGCGCCTTTGATACCTTTGACGTGTCCATTATTGAATCAATGAATCCGTCATTCTTATCACAAGCGAACAACCATTGATTGCGCGACCCCTTTTCAATCGTTGTGGTCAGTTGTGACGCAAGTTGTGATGCCACCTTTTGCAATTCGGCTTTTAATGCTGGGTAATCATCAAACGAAAAGGGTTTGTCGGGGTCAATCGTGCCGCGTGTTGCAGCTTGCGACATCAAAAGGGTGGCACGGTCAAACAAGGCTTGCACCATTGCCGCATATTGTTCGGTGGCGCGGAAATGGTTCAAGTCAAAGCCTTGTATTGAAAAGCGGGTCGCCTTTGGTTGTTGCTTCTTCTTTGCCATCAGGATAAACGCTTTTGAAAGTTGTTGCAATAATCGTGGTCAAGGAATTTGCACCACTTTTGGAATTTGCAGTTGCAGAATATGAATTGACCGTTTGCCCCGACATTGTGCCAATTCTCCGAATGTCGGCAATCGCGGCAAGTGTATTCCGGGGCGGCGGGTTTACTTGCTTTCTTTGCCATAGCGCAAACGGATTGTTTCACCCTTGACCGCCGATTCAAAGGTGGGTTTGTCAACGTGTATGGTTCGCACGGCGGTCGAATCAGCAACATAAAGAACCCACATTTCGGGGATGTTCCGAATGCGTGTGGTTTGTGTCGCGGGGTCGCGTGTTGTGTAACATCTTGCCGGATTGTGTCGCTTGCCGACAACGTAACCCGACACCACATTGCCGTCCGTGCATGATGCCATTGCAAGCATCAGCACGGCGCAAAGAAATACAAAAAGACTTTTCATTGCTGATTGGTTTTTGATGAAATGTTATGCGTCAAGGATTGGTTCGCCGACCAAAAAGGAGTTTTCGGCGGTGGTTTGTTCCTTGATTTTCTGCATTGTTAATTCGGGGTTGCCCGATAATCCCGCCTTTTCAATTGATTCTTCTTGCGAAATGACCGCCTTGTTGCCGTTGGCTGTCATCCAATAGTTCAAATCATCAATTTCACTTGTGAGGATGTAAGGCGTTATTTCGGGTTCAACTTCAAGTTCATCACAAGCGGCGGCAAGCTGCGTGTTGAATTGGGCGATGTATGCAAGAAGCACGTTGGCGCGGCGTTGTAGGTATTCATCAAAAATTTCCCTCTTGTCCTGAACTTTAAGGTGGGCATCCATGAAAAGCAATTTCAGGGCAAGACCGCTTATTGCGCCCAATCCCTTGACCGAATCAAAGGAAATGTCCGGCGTTTGCGTGATGGTGTATATCATACGCAAAAGGGTTTCAATTTCCAACTTGACCGCTTCGGGGGCATTTGCCCACGACACATATTGCATCGTTGCACCGGGTTCGCCCTCAATAACCGCGCCGGATTCGCCTTTTTTCGCCCATCCGTTGATTGTACCCGTGCAAAATATCTTCGGACTTGCATGGTAATCGTTTGTGTCGGCAAAGTTTGAAAGAAGAAGTTCCAAACGGTCAATCAGCTTGTCCACATCTTCGGTTTCAAACTTGGGTTGATAACCGTAAATAACGGGAATCTTGCCGATGGCAACCGCTTTGGGGAATCCCTCGGCGACTTGTGCGCCCGACCCATTGGCATTGACAACCCAAAGCCAATGTTCTTCATCGGTGTATGTTTCAAAGTAATCAGTTGAAACACCCTTGTTGTCCTTACGGCTGAATGCGCGTGAAAACGCCACCATGTCGCCCGAATCATCAAAGTAAGGATAAAGCACATCACCGAAAGCCGGGGAAAACAAGGCGCAACGCAATTTGAACTTGCTTGGGAATCCGTATTTGTTATGTTCCTTTTCAACGGGATACCACAATTCGGCACATTCCTTGAAGCCGAAAATGGCACGTCCGATTTTGCGGTTCAACGAATTGGTCTTGACATCCGAAAGAATGCGTTTCAAGGCTTTCAAGACCGCTTCTTGTTGCTCATCGGTGGGGGTTGCGTTATACTCAACCGGGTTGCCGAAACAAAACGACACGGCGCGGTTGATAATCAGGCGTTGCAGCGCAAGGGCGATTCTTGCCACCTTTTCGGTGCGTGTCGCCACCGCTTCGCCATCGGTTGATATGACTTTCTTTGCCGAATCGCTTTCATCATCGGCATCAACCCTAACTTTTTTGTCCTTGCGAATCAAGGGGTCGTTGATGTCGTGCAACTTGGGGTCAAGTGCTTTCTTGCCCCTTGCGACATCGGGAATGGCGTGTTGCCGTCCACCTTGCAAAGCGTTGATTTGCTCGGTGGGGTTTTCCGTTTGGATAATGTCAGTTAATTTCATTAGTTCACTTGGGTTTATTGTGATTTGGTTAACGACCGAAAAGGGATGCAACCCCCTGACTGCCGCGTTTCTTTCTTCGTTCAATCGTTCCCGTCAATGCGTCCGGCGCATCATCGTGTTCATTTTGTCCGGCTTTCATATAACCGCAAATGGCTTTGGCAAATTCGGGGAACGTGCGTTTCCATCCGGCGGGCATAAACGTGAGGTTCTGCACCATTGCCGAATGCTCATAAATGCGAATATCCTTGTTTGCCGTCTGATGAAAGGCGATGAATTGTGTTTTGCCGTTGCCCAACAATCGGCATTGCCTTTCAACATTGTTCTTGAAAAGGCGACCGCCATTGTTCGCTTCAATCACGCATTGGGCAACACCGTGCTTTGTCAGCATCTTGGCAAGGGCGGGTTCGGTATATTCAACCGGGCGTGTCGTGAATAGCACATCAACGATATAATTGCCGTGTTCGGTTTCATCATAGATGATGGCACACAAGTAATCCGCGCCCGTGTCGGCAACGTCCACATAAGCCTTGCGGATGCAATATTGTGTTGCCGGGCGAATGTCATATTCAACAAAGCCTTGTTCATACATAAGACCCTCGCGTGGCTGCGGGTTCTGCTGATAAAGCGATTCAAAGACTTGCGGGTTTCGTTGCCTTGTCTGCAATAACTTGTGCCGTGAATGTCTTACTTCCCAAAGTGCTTCGCCCTCTTGTCGGGGGTCATATTCGGTGGGTGCGCCCTCTTTGATTGCCTGATAAATGACCACAACCCAACCATCGGGGTTGCTTTCCGCGTCAAACACCCCTTGTTCACGCAATAGTTTACCCGCCAAATCATCTTCATGCCATCGTGTAAAGACAATCAGTTGTTGGGAATCGTTGTGCAAACGTGTTTCGGCAACGGTATCATACCAATCCGACACGGATTCACGGACAATCGGCGACCATGCCGTTTTCGCGTCCTTGTAAATATCATCCATAATCAGGATGTCAACGGGTTCGCCCGTCAATGCACCGCCGACACCTACGGTCTTGAAGCCACCACGATGCCCCACGATTTCGCATTCATCGGCATTGCGCAACCACGACCCGGCAATGGTCGTGACGTTTGAAGCATTCAAGCAAGTGTCGGGGAAAATGGCGTGATATTCGGGGGAATCAATAATGCGTTGAATCTCTCGGTTGAATTTTCGTGCTTTGGGGGCATTGTAGGAAACGACCGCCAACCGCAAGTCGGGATTAAGACCGACAAGGAAAGACGGCAAACGGCGTGTTGAACCCTCGCTTTTACCGTGCTGCGGTGGCATAAAGACCATTAGTTTCTTGATTTCCCCCTTTGCAAATTTGGTCAATACCGTGTAATAACGGCGGTGGAAATCGGCGGGTCTGAATGTCGGCATCGTTGAAAGGGTAAAACGCAACAAATCGGAACGACTGTCACGCACAAGTCGTTCTTGCATTGCTTTTATACACTCAATCATTGCCGACCGCTTATTCATTCCAATTTCCTTTGCAAGTCCTGAATCATTGCCGCCAATTCTTCATCGGTCTTTTGGGCGAATAGGTCTTTGCCATCCTTGCCCGTCACTTCGTTGTTCTGCCGATTCTTCCAATGCTCCGGGTCGCCGTTGGTCAATGTGAATATGATTGCGGCGGTATCGGCGGCAACATGTTTCTTGGTCGTGATATGTTCTTTGACTTTCGGTTTCGGTTTGCCGTCCTCGCCAACTTCCTTGCCGGGAATAGTGACGGTGCGTGTTTCCGTCACATCGTAACCCTCTAACTTGCGCCGCAAAGACTTCTTGGCGACCATCACCATTGATTGCATCAATTCTTCCCTTGCTTCCTCAACGGCAAGGGCAAATTCTTCGTGGGTGTTAATCCATTCGTGATAAGTCTTTTTGTTGATTCCGACTTGACGGCAAATTTCGGCAATGGTGTATGTGTCCGACCTGATAAGTCCGACAATCTTTTCAACCGTCTTTTTGCTGTACTTTGCCATGTTTCAATCCTTTTTTAGACCGAAAAAGTTACTTCGGTTACTCTTTCAACTCCACTTCAAACCCTCGGTCTTGCAGTTCTGAATAAAGCATTGAAAGTTTGGTCACGTCCTTGCACTCAACAATCAACCGTGTTGAAATTTCCTTTTTTGGGGAATCTTCTTCATCTTCGGAATCCTCATCACCCAAAGACAAGTCAACGCCCCAATCGTTGGGGTCAAACTCAAAAGCCTTTGCAGCTTCGGCGATTGCTTCTTCATCCCAATCAAGGTTTGCTTTTGCGGTGGCATTGTCGGCAAGGGCAAGTTCGCGTCCGGCTTTTGAATCCAAGTCAATGTCGGTGCGCTTCACGGCAACAAGGGTGCGCCCATCGGTTTCAACGACAAGCACATCATCAAAGCCAAGTTCGCCCGCCTTTTCGGTTGTCTTGTTTCCGGCAATGATTCGGTTGTTTCGGTCAATCAGGATGGAACGACCCAAACCGAATTGACGCAACGATTCATCCATAAGATGGTCGCCGTATTGTGTACCCTTGTTGAAATTGCGATTGTCCGGCACAAGGCGGTCAATCTTGATTTTCTCCGTCTTTGCCATAGGTCACAAGAATAGATGGATAATGCTTGAAAGGGCAAGACCGAATGCCGCGCCGATGCAAGTAAATACAAAGTCCATAAGTTCAACCGTGCCGTGACCTTTGGAATCCCACCATTCCTTGATTGCTCCGGCAATACAACCGAAAGCAAAGCCAAGAAGCGGAATCAGACAACCCCAAAGAAGTGAAATGATTGCACCGACAAAGAAATGCTTGCGCTTGTCGGCTTCTTTTGATGCCGACACAAGGCTTTTGAACATCGCGGTGGTGTTATCCCATACATCTTCAAGGAAAAGACGCACACGGGCGCGGAATGGGGGTCTTACAAAGAAATGTTCCCCGGTTATATAGACGGGCGGTTGTGTCCGACCGCATAAGACGGACAACCACACCTTGCCGGACACAAGGATTTTCAAGCGTTCCTTGAATGTCGGTCGCCAACACGACACGCATTCTTTGCCATCGCTCCACACGGGCAACGGCTTGCAATCCGTGTCAAGCATTTCTTCGGGTCTTTGCAGTACCTTTGTGGACTGCGGAAAATCAATTGGTTTCATCTACGAATAATGAAAGGTTTACAAAATCAAGTGCAAAAATAAAGCGTGTAACACTATGAAACACGCTTTATCGCAAAAAGAAATCAAAAAGTTATTCAACATTACCTTTTCGGCAATGCTTTCAATCTGATTGGAAAATCGGCGAATGACCATGCAAGCAAGGCGGCATCGCGCATTTCCTGATTCGTGCGGGTCTTGTCAATGGGGCAAAACTGAATCAGTTCTTCGTGGGTAATCTTGCCGTCTTTGCCTGACCAACACTTGCGCAAGGGGCAATGCTCAATCACGGGGATGTTGTAAGCCTTGCACATTTCAACAATCAGTTTGCCCACCTGATGATTGCACCCGACCTTATAACCAGTGGCGGCTGCATATTGCTTTCGCCCCCTTTCGGTCAAATGCCAATTGCCGCGAATCATCCAAGATGCTTCAACAACGACAACGAAAGTCCGAAAGGTCTTGCGGTAAAGTGTTGTGTGGTCTTTCAACGATTCCAACAAGTCAGGAAAGGAAAGCGCATTTACATAAACTTTCCGCAAGTTGGTTGAAAGAACCGCCACCCCGCTTTTGTCAACATCGGGGTCAATGCCGATGATGATGTCATAATTCGGGCGCATCAGTAAGGAACATTATTGTTGCCGTAACTGCCCCCGAATGGGTCATTGTCGGATGCTCCGGCGGTGTTGTCGTTCTTCATTCCGCAAAGCTGCACTTCGGTTGCGGAACAGTTCACCCCCACACGCCATTTTCCGTTCTTGTCCTGATAGTTTGTGACCGAAAGGCGACCACGGACAAACACTTTCGTACCTTTGACAAGATATTGTGTGAGGTTGCCGCCGTTGCCGTTCATCAGAACCGACACCCATGTGGTGTATTCCGTGCCGTTGTACTTTTCCGAATGTGCCACGTTGAAAGCGACACAATCTTTGCCGTTGATTTTCTTGATTTCGGCATTGTTGCCGATGTTGCCGATGATTTCAATTTGTAACATAGTGTTATTGGTTTATTAAAGATGGTCTTGTTCAATGTCTTGCCACGTTTCGCCATCAAAGGTGACAAGATGATGGATTAAGTCAATCGCAACCATATCGGCATCGCCGTTGAAGTGATTGTCGGCATCAAACCAATCCGTGTAAAATGCCACTCTTTCCCCGGTTGTCGGTTCGGTTGCGATAACAAGATATTTCATTCGTGCCATTGCATTTGCATTGCTTTTGTTATGCACTTGCATTCAATATGCTTTGCCGTGCTTCTTCGGACGGGTCGCATTGAAGCGCATCTTGGCGTTGATATGCCATTCAAGGTTCACGCCCTGACTTTTCGCCCACCCGGTTACATAGTGAATGCCGAATTGAATGCGTTTGAAAATGTTGATGTTGTCACGGCACAACCCCTTGCACAAGGCAAAGGCATTTTCTGTGAATGAAAAGCGGTCAAACGCACGGTGGTAACGCATAGGTGCAAGGCGTTCAAAGTCCATCCCAAGACTTCCGGCAAGGTCAAGAAGCCGAATGACAACATCTGCCATTTCATCTTCCATCGTGTCTTTGATGTTTTCAACGAATGCCGTTTCAAAGTCGGGGGCGTTGTCCACTTCTTCGCTCATTCTGCACTTTTGGGCGTTTGCAAGGTTCTTTTGCTTGCGAATGTGATTTATTACCGCCGAATTGCCTTTGCGGTCGGCTTCCACAATTTCGGCAACCTCGGAAATCACAAGCATCAAGAAGTGTTCGGATGTCGGGTGATTCTCCCAAAATCCGTGCTTCACGGCGTTGTCGTGAATGTCGGTTGATAGTTGGTTTAAGTTCTTCATTTCCTTATTCAGAAAAGTTTTAATTGTTGTTGATGATATAAAAGACGTTGTTTCGCGGCTTGATAATACCCGGCATCAAGTTCGATTCCCAACATTTCAAAGTTAAGGTCATGCGCTGCAAGGCAAATTGAACCCGACCCCAAATGGGTGTCAAGGATTTTATCGCCTGGCTTTGCATAGTGATTGAGCAACCATCCATAAAGCGATTTCGGCTTTTCGGTCGGGTGGATTGTTTGTTGCTTTGCAAGTTCACATCGGTTGATTGTGACAAGACGTGTCGGGCAATCAAATGAAGAATAAGCCAATTCACAATCCGACATTGTAAGCCCGGTTTGACCCTTAAACCAAACAATCCACCCTTTTGTGCCTTTGTCAAGCATCGGAACAAAGTAATTTGCGCCCCATATAATTTGATTTTTGCTAACACGTTGCAATTCAGCAAAGTAAATGGGGGGGGGTAATTTATCCCATCCCTTTGTTTCGTGATGCTTTCGGTTGTGCTTCGGATTCTTGCAAGTGCAAGCCTTTTGCCCGTCAATGCCGATGCCATAAGGCGGGTCAACAATCGCCAAGTCAAAGACGTTGTCAGGCAACCCCGCCATAACGTCAAGGCAATCAGCATTGACAAGGCTTATTGTGCCGAATGTTTCAATCTCATTCATTGTTCAAAGCATTCTTTTGGTTTCGCATGACCGCCTGAAAGATGATTTCATCGGCGATGTCAAGGGCGGTTTCGGCGATTCTTTTGCACCGTTCTTCCTTTGCACTTTCATCCGCATAAACCAAACCACCCACGTGTTTGGTTGAATCGGTATAAAGTGCGGATGCAACCCTTGACGCAACCATTATGCGCTTGCCCAAGATTACCGCATCATCTTCGGACATTTCGTGGTTGATAATGCGCTTGATGGTGTTATATTGTCCGTTTGTCATACTCCGTGCATTATGAATTTAGACATGATGAAATCAAACACCGCCTTTGTCACAAAGATGTCAAAGGACGCATCATGCAGCTTCCCGGCGGTCGTGTCAATGCCCAAGAAGTCGGCAACGGTCGCAAGTTTGAAGTTGGGCAATTCGTGGCGGCGGTCGGCAAGGAATGTTGAAGCCAACACAAGCACGTCAATTGAATCAGCCCAAAACCAAGAACCAAAGTATTTGTCGCCGTTCTGCAAGAAGAACCCCCGAAAGAAGTTATCATCAAAACCGCGATTGTTGTAACCGACAAGGTGGAATTTGTCTTTCGGGTTGAACTTGTCAACGTACTTGCCAAGCATTGCGACAAGTTCATTGTAAACTTTATCCATCGTGGGATAAGCCATTATTTGTTCACGGGTCACGCCACCGACTTCAAGGGCGGCATCTTCAATTTGCGCCTTTGGGTTCGGCTGCACCTTATAGTCAAAGGTTTCAACGGTCTTGCCGTCAATCACGATTTCACCGCTAATTTGGTGAATCCCGTTGCGACCGGGGTTTGTTCCGGTCGTTTCAAGGTCATAGAAGAATAATTTCATTGTTACGAAAATTTTAATGTCTTATAGTGTTACAAAGTTAGTCAAATTTTTGATAACCATTGCCCCCATATCGCGGTTGCGATTTGCGCCATCATCACGGGCGGCACGGACATTCCGGCGACATAGTGCGGTTTGTTGCCGCCAAAGTCATAATCGGTCGGAAATGAAGCAATCTTGCAAACCTCGCTTTGGCTCAAATAACGTGGATAATCAAACAACACGGTTGAATCTTCTTTCCCGGTCAGGCAATTGCAAACGCGGTCGGCATAGGCAAATTGCGTGTTGAATGTCAGTCGGCGACCATAAAGACGTGTTGTGACATCGCCAAAATCATCATCGCCCGGTTGCCGTGCTTCCCACCTTTTGCGCATTTCTGCGGATTCAATTTCACGACCTTTGCCGTCCATCACTTCGGAAAACAAGATGGGCGATTCGTTGAATGTTAGCTTCAACACTGGGGTAACGTCAAACAACGTGTTTTGACACGGCATACGGTCAACCAAATCATCGCGCAAGGCAACGAAAAAGACACGTTCACGGCGTTGCGGCACACCCATTGTTTGGGCATCAAGAACGAAATGTTGGCAATGATACCCCGCTTCGGTCATTTCGGTGTAAATCCGTTGAACATATTTCTTTGCTTCCCCAAGAAGCAATCCTTTGACGTTTTCGGCGACAATCACTTTCGGTTGCAGCTTCTTGGCAAGGTCAATGAAATCAAAGAAAAGCGTATCAAGGATTTGTTCGGCTTGACCCTCGCGGAATTTCTTCATCTTACCCCAAGACTTTTCACGACCGCAATTCACACCCGCCATTGAAAAGGTTGAACAAGGGGGCGACCCGTCCAAGATGTCAAGGTTGAACAGTTCGGGCGGCAAATCTTCACGGTTCTTGAAATCCTGAATCGGTTCAAGGAACGGAAAGCGGGGGTTGTGGTTCTGACAATAAGTGTACATCATGCGGTGGTCAATTTCGTTACAACCAATTACGTCATAACCCGCTAATTTATAACCCATTGTTGACCCCCCCCCACAAGCAAAGCACGAAAAGACTTTTCCTTTGTCTTTCGTGAATCGGGCATCTTTCAACGTCCAACGATAAGGGAATTTGTGGTTCATTTGTCTTTGGATAAGGGATTTAACAATTCATTTACCTTTGTTGCCATTTCGCGGAATTGTGGATTGTAGGTGTAATCATCATCATATTTCCGCAAGAAATGAAGCATTGAAGAATGGTCGCGGTGGATATATCCGGCAATTTGCGTCAAGGTCATTTTGAGCTGTCGGCAATGATACACAAAAAGCATCCGTGCAAAGAAGTGTTCGCGTTTCCGGCATTTGGTCGTGTATTGATTGAAGCGCAACCCCATGACTTCGTGGATGGCGTTTTGAATGCGCAACACCGATTGATTTTCACGGCAAATCTTTGATTCAAACCACACGTCAAGGTTAAGGCGGTTGGCGATGTCATATTCAATGCCCGCGCCCCGGCTCTCCATCCAATTGTCCATCATGTAAATTGCATCACAATCAAGAAGCATTCGGATGTCTGCAACTATGTGTTCTTTCCAACTCGCTTTGTGTTCAAGTCCGTTATTCAGGGGATTCACCGCTTCAAAGCCAATATCTTCAAGCATAATGGCGGCATCTTCAAACCGTTGTCGGACTTCTGACAACGGCAACCCCGTGATTCTTCCCGAAATATAGATTTTCATGGCTTGTTTTGGGTGTTATAGATGAATTTGTTGATGAAATATTTTTGCCCCTTGACCGTGACAAGGGTTGTGAAAGACGTGTTGATTTCCCCATTTGGCTTTTCCCATTGCGTTGTCTTGATTTCAAACAAACCCATTTGCAAGGCGTTTTGTGTCGGCTTGTTGTCAAGGGTCAAATAACCTTTGTCGCGCAACCACTTGAAAAGCCGGATGCCGCCGATTTCAACCCCGTTTTGTGTTATCAGCTTGGCAAGGTCGGCGACATAGATTGACGTGTCGGCAGTCTGCAAGGAACGGACAAAACGAATGTCGGCTTCTTGGTCGGCAAGCTGCTTGGATTGCGCTTGAATCTGCTTTTGTTGCGCTTCAATGGTTTCCGCTTGTTCGGCGGCAAGGCGCAAGGCTTGGGCGAATGTTTGAGGAATTGCCGGGGCGGTGGGTTGTGATGCCCTGAAACGCTTTTCGGCTTCAATGAAGTAACGTCGCACGGCACGTCCTTTTTCGTTGCCCTCAACCATGCACAATTCCTTTGCACAATCAACGGTCAAGGCATATTCTTGTGATGGGCGACCGACACGGATATTGGCTAAACTTTCTTCAATGTTTGAACTATCAATAGCCACATAATCTTCACCACTGACAAGACCGCAATGTTCAATGCGGCTTTTAATCCACGTTGAAAATGCACTTGCTCCGTTGATGAATGCATGAAGCTGTCGGGCATCAACGAAACGCCCATTGTCGGTGTTTCTGATAACGATTGCCGTTTCAATGCTTGTCGGGGCAACATTGGTCACGGCTTGTTGTCGTTCCATGTATTCGGCAAAGGATATTTCTTTTTTGCCGTTGAACTTGTCAATGGCTGCTTGACGCAAGGCATCTACACCGGGCAACGTCTTTGTGACCGCTTCAAATCCCTTTTGGGTCATTTGATAACAAATGCGGTCGCCCGCGATGCCGCGAAATTCAGCTTCAAGACCGTGTTTCATCAGACGGCGCACCGACTTGATAATGTTCTTGTGCAACCGTCCGAAATAGATTGCAACCTTGATTGAATCGGTTATCACATTGCCGCGTGGCGTTGTGTAAACCAATTCATCAACGGACATTTTAATTTCAAGATTTTCCATTGTAATGTAGTGATTTTGTTATTTATAGTTTTCGGCGGTCTTTGCCCTTAATGACAAGGTTGTTACACATTTGGCGCAAGCGTGATGCCACACGGTCGCCGTATCTTGCCAAAAGGCGGTCGCCCGCCATCTGCAAGTTGGATGTTATAAGGGTAAGTTGGTTGTCAAGGTCGCCCCGATATTCAATAAGCTGCCGGATTGTGTCAACACGATTGCCCATGTAAAGGGATTCTTCTTGCTCTTGCCCCATGTCCTGAATCGCAAGAATCTGACAAGTCTTAAATTCTTGCATCTTGCCCGAATCGGCGAAAGTGTCACACACTTCATCGGCACGGACGGTTCGCCAACCCAACGACCGCATTTCATCTTTATCCCATCCGGGAAAGCTGATTTGAAGATTCAAGGCGGTGGCGTATGCCCGCATAATTTCAAGACACCAAGATTTGCCCGACCCGGTTGTGCCACCGATGTAAATGCCGGAATATAGGTTGCCCGGCACGATTTCGCCCGTGTCGGGGTGAATCTGCTTCATCGTGGCATCGCAATGACACCACTTGATGAAATTTTCATAAGCAAAGCGATTGTCATTGTCAATGACAAAATCACGTTTGCGGGTCTTGCCGATTGCTTCAACAATCTTCAAGGCGTTTTCAATGCTATAATTGCCGGACGTGTACACACAACGGGTCATTTTGGCAAACGTGCCGCGTTCTTCAATTGCCCTTAATATCTTATCAAGACCGGGGATTTCGTTGTTATCTTTCATTGCCATTCATCATTGACGTTTCGTGATTTGCTTGTTTGAGGCTTCCGGGCGGTGGGGCGTTGGCTTTCTTCCCTTGCCCAATTGCGCACGGCGGCTTTCCAATCTTTCATCTTGTTTTTGCCCACCATCCAACCCTTGCTTTCGTAGAAGTCAATGAACCTTTCGCCGTCCATTGAATAACCTTTTTCAAGGATATATGCTTTCACTTGTTCAAGGGTCGGCGGCACAAACCGTGATTGCGGTTTTGCCCCATTACCATCATCGTTAGATGATGTTTCTTTTTCTTTCTTTTCTTTTATTTTGGATTCGGGTTGCACTACATTTGCAATGCTTTCGGATTGCATTTGCATATCGGGCAAGGATTGCCAACGGCTTGCGGCGGCGGCTTTGCGCTTTTCGGTTATCGCCGTGCGCTTTGCCATTCGCTTGTTGACGGATTCAGACCAAAAGGTTTCGCCATCATTGCCAAACAAGCCAAAGTCATTCACGATGCTTTCCACTACCTTGCAATCAATATGCAAAGCAAATGCAATGCTTTTGCACGACTTCAAGGGCATTGCACCCCCTTGTTCATAAAGCTGCTCAATGATGCACCAAAAAGCACCGATGCCCGCCGCTCCATGCTCAACAAGGATTCCTTGCAACTTGGGGTCGTTCCTTGCCCCATAATCGTGCGGAAAATAATATGTCTTGTCTTTCATTGTTGTTCGGTTATGCCCCCGGCGCAATCACCGGGGGCGGGTTGGTCATTCGTTTTCTTTCTCTGCATCAAGATATGCCCTTGTGAAGTCCGGCGGTATCACGCAATAACAATTCAGCAATGTGGCGGTCTTGATTGTGGTTGTGAATCCGGCAAATTCGTTGGTCAAGTTGCCCTTTGCAATTTCATCCGCTTCACGTTGCAACAACCAATTTTCGGCAAGCTGCTTTGCCTTTTCCGCGTTTGACGTGAACACCAAGAATGATGAATCGTGTTCCATGCCTTTGTTAATCGGCTTGATGTGCAATTCTATCATGTAGAATTTGCCGTCAATCGTTTCTTCGGTATCATCAGGCGTTTCAATCGTGCGGTCAGCTTCCGCGCCGTCACGTTTGAAATTGTCGGTGATTGCGATGCAATTGTTGAATCCCTTGACCCCGACAAAGGAGAAATGACCGGGAAAGTGCAATTCAATGTAATCCCGTGCGATTTCAAGGGCGTGTTCAACGCCACGTGCATACAAGATGAACTTGCGGTTCTTGTCCTTGACATCGGCGGTAACAATCCACGGGGTAACACCGCCGCCGTTGTGCCACACACCTTGTCGGCATTGGTCGGTCACTTCAAATTCGGTGATGTCGCCCGCCTGAATGTGAAAGTTGATTGTCATTGCGGCGTTGCCTTCAATCGGCGTTCCGGCATCCATCAGGACTTCACAACGGTTGATTGTCACGACCTCCCCGGTGTCTTGGTCAATGACACTTTCTTGCCACTCTTTGACAAGGCGTTTTGCAAGGAACATTCCCGTTGCTTGTGCCGTGTCCGATGTGACAAATCGGTGTTCGTTGTACTTTGTTTGTATCATAGTGCGACACTTTCAAGGTTAAAACATCAATACCTTGTTCCAAAGGTCAATGAATTGCTTGCCGAATTGACGGGCGCGATTTGCGGTTTTGAAGCAAAGCCGAGAACCGAGACTCGCATACGTATACGAGGGCGCACCATACGTATTCGCAGACACGAAGCCCGCAGCATCGGCATCATAGACAAACCACGGAAACCATTTGTCTTGATTGCGGTTGGAATAGTCCGGCATAAAGTTGTCGGCTTTGTTCCATGCTTGCGCGATTGTGAACAGTTCGTTCAAGGCTTGCAATGCCTGAACGTGTGACGGATTCAGGGATTGAACAAGGCGTGTGACATCTTCAAGGGTCGGCACGGTGGTTGTCATTGTGTCGGCTTGTTGTGCGACCTTGAATTGCAAGTTCGGCTTGCCACCAAGATATGCGCGGGCTGTCTGATAGTCGGTAATTTCTTCGTTCACGTCCTTGACTTCTTCAACTGCCAATTCATAGTCAAAGATTGAAACCTTGTCTGCATCATCAACAACATCATCGTTGAAGTCGTTAACATAGTCAAGAAAATTACTTTGCACTTCTTCGGGGTCAAAACCTGATAGAATCAACCCATCTTCGCGTCCTTGTGCGCGGCTGAAAACTACATACTTTTTCATTGTTAGAATGGTGTTTTATTGAAATTTTTGATTGTTATGCCTGATTCGGCGATTGTCACGGTCTTGCCCGTTACTTCCTGAATATCGCGTTGAAAGTCGCTTGCATTTGAATTGCCGTCCGAAAGATGAATCAAGACAATGTTGTTGACTTCCGAAAGGTCTTGCGCAAGTAAGGTCGCCCGACATTCGGCAAAGCTGCAATGGCTTTTCATTGTGCGCTTGGCGGTCACTTTCGGCAATTTCCCGGCGTTGATATTCGCTTCCATTATATCGTGCCGATAATTACATTCAATCAAGATGTTGTTAAGACCTTGAAATTTGATAATGTCATTCAGACCGAAAGGATGGTGGCGCAAATACATTGTATCAGTCGCAAACAAGACCGTTCCCATTGCCGGATGGTGCAAAAGATAACCGAAAGGTTGCGCGGCATCGTGTTCAACCGGGAAAGGCAAGATTCTGAACTTTCCAAGTGCATACATCACATGGTCGGCAACGTCTTTGACAAGGTTGTTATCAAGGATTCCCAATGCCTTTGCCGTTCCTCTTGACGTATAAACGGGGATGAATGCTTCAAGGAATTTATCAACCGCCTTTGCATGGTCGCCGTGTTCGTGCGATATGACCGCGCCGACAATGCGCCCGGTGTTGAAATTCACCGCTTCTTGCACCCGCTTGAAAGGGATGCCACATTCAAGGACAAGTGCTTCATCGCCATTGTCAAAAATGTAGCAATTTCCCTTTGAGCTGCTGCCAAGAATCTTCAAGTCCATCAGAATCCGGGATTGTCGTTTGAAGAATCTTCGGCGGGCGCGGCGGTCACTTCCCCGGTTTCGGTGTCAACCGTTTCTTTCGGGGCGGCTTCCTGATTGACGGCGGTTGATGGTTCGGCGGGCGTTGCATCATCAAAACCGATGGTTGTTTTCACCGCTTCTTCCTTTGTTTTGCTTTCGGTCGGGGTGTCGCGGATTTCCTCAAACTCAACATCCACGATGTCTTGTTGTTCTTCAACCGTGCGCATACCCATTGAAAGTTCGGGAGCATAAGCGTTTGTCCACATTGACGCGGCGCGATACATCAGCATTTGACGCGGCATTGTCTGCCACTTTGACCCGTCTTTGGTGTACCATCTTTCATCAATGGCAAGACGGATTGACACGGGCGCGGATTCCAACACGTCCTTTGACCCTTTCTTGGTCGTATAAGCGACACATTCAAGGTTAGCAATGTTCGTGCCGTCAAGGGTCTTTTTGGTTGCTTCCTTGCGGCGTGTGTGGTCGTTCCACACATAGTCGGTATATTCAACCTTGCCGATGTTGCCCTTGTTTGTGAAACGGAATTGCAAGGGTTCAAAGCGACCGCACGAATTGACCGTTGCGATAAGGAATTTTGACGACCACGATGGGCGACCGTATAT
Organism: Ruminococcus sp.; assembly: GCA_023667385.1. Lineage (GTDB taxonomy): Bacteria > Bacillota > Clostridia > Oscillospirales > Acutalibacteraceae > UBA6857. The sequence goes on along the minus strand of JAMPAE010000001.1, from coordinate 7,688 downwards.
AACCGCCATATTCTGCATGACCATCAAGGGCGATGCACCGATGCGCATTGACACTTCAACGGCAATCATGCAATTGGCGATTGCCTTGTTTTCGGCGGCGCGGTTTTCGGCTTGAATCGCGGCGATTGCTTCCGGCGATGCGTTGGTGGGGATGGGTTTGGTTTTCGGCTTGTATGTGTCCGGCACAAGGTCGGATGATGCGAACATCTTGCACACACGTTGCATTGTTTCAAACTGCACGGGGTCAAAGAAGTTGAACCCCACGGTTGCCGGGTTGGTCGTTGTCACAATCCCGGTCGGGTTTTGTTTCTGAATGTCGTTGGACATGGTTATTGAATTGTTAGTTTATTGTCGTTGGTAACGACAAGGTTTATAATTTGGCTTTCGGTCGGAATCAGGTTGATAACCGATTCGCGGTTGTCAATGAATATCGGGGCGCAAATGCCGTGGAATCGGCAAAGCGTGTTGATGATGTCAAGACCCGCGTTGACTTGTCCGGCGGTGTTCGCCGCTCCAAACGGCACACCATCAACAAGGGGAATGCACGTTTCATAAATATTGCCCTCAAAGGTCTTGTCAAACAATCGGAACGTCACATTGTGGAACATTCCGTTGATTCGGCTTTCACATTCATCAATCTTGCGGCGTGTGAACTCTTGGGCAATATATTCTTGCTTTTCAAGGTCGGCGATTTGTTGAGCGATGTCCTGACCTTGCTTGTTAAGGTCGGCAATTTCCTTGTCAAGACGTGCGATTTCTTCACGGGTGGCAAGACGCTTTTTCAAGGCATCACGCTTGGCGGTAAATTCCTTTTTCTTTGCCTTGTGTTCGGTATCATCGGCGGCGTGTTCATCGGTTGAAAGGGCGGCTTTCGCTTCTTCAATCTGCTTGGTCAATTCGGCATATCCGGCGACCTCATGCGGCACGACTTCTTCCGGCTCAAAATTCGCCATGTTCGCATAATCCATTTGCAACTTTGTGATTTCTGCATTCAAGGCGTTGTTTTCTTCCTCTTGCTTGGCAATGTCGGCGATTGTGTCTTGATGTTGCTTCTTGAGTGTTTCAAGGCGTTTCGCCATTTCAATGCCTTGCGCCTGAATCTTTGCTTTTGCGGCATTCTTGGCGTTGTTGAAGTCGGCAAGGTTTTTTGCCCTCATTGCTTCCGGCAATTGCTGTCCGCAATGAAAGCAAACATCATCGCCCGAATATTTCTTGGCGTTTTCATCGTGCCATTCTTGACGCTTCTTGATGATTTCGGCTTCAAGGGCGGCAATGTCGGCGGCGTAACGGTCACGAGTGCTTGTCAGGGTCTGCAAGGAACGCTTCATTGCCGACAATTCACGCTTCTTGGATTCTATATTGCTGAAAAGTTCACGGCGGCTTGCATTGGCTTCAAACGCGGCTTCTTTGGCGGCTTGTTGGGCATTGCGCACAAGGTCGGCACGTTTGCTTTCAAGTTCGTTGATGGCGTGTAACTTGCTTTGTTGTTCCTGATATTCGGCACGGATTCGGGCGGCATTATCCGACAAGATTTTGTCAATGTCGGCAAGCTGCTTATCAACATCGGCGATTTCAGCTTCAAGGGCGGCGAAATCCTCACTTTGCGGCTTCAACTTTTGCGTTTGGTCAATGCGTGGAGCAATGCCGTTCAATTCCTTGTTCAAACGCTCTTTCTTTGCCTTGATTTCGGCTTTGAAGTCAACAAGTGACTTGTTGGTCAGCTTGTCAAGAAGAACTTGAAAATCGGGGTTTTCGGCGGCAATTTCGGCATCCGTGATTGTTCCGGCAAGATTGAACAATTCGGCACGTTGCAATTTCCATTGCATTGACGCGAAAAACAAAGGGTTGGTTATCATCTTGAACAACGATGCGTCAAGGATTGCGCCGATGCGCTTGTCATATTCACGCACGTTGACCGGGGTTTCGTTCCACCAACATTCGTTGTGTGTGCCTTTCAACACGCGGTCAACCTGACCACGGGGTTTTACCCATTCTTCAACGGATTCACGCTTGATGGTAATTTCTTCGCCATCAACGTCAATAACGCCCGTCACGCTGCATTCAACTTCATGCAACAATGTTCCATCGGCGTTGTATGTCCGCACCTCATAATCCTTGCGGTCTTGGGCATCCTTGCCGAAAAGAAGCCACATGAATGCGTCAAAGTGTCTTGATTTGCCAAGACCATTGCCGCCGGATATTGTCGTGACATCCGCGTTGAATTGAGTTGTCCGGCTTTGTTCCCCCTTGAAGTTGCAAAGGGTCAAAGACTTTAAGATAACTTTCTTCATTGTTAGTTAATATTTTACTTGTTAAATAAATTCAATGCTTGTTCCGCGTCAATGACTATCAACCGACCGCGTTGTGAAATTGCCTTGTCAATCTTTCCGCTTGCCTTGATTCGGTTTGCGGTGCTTATGCTGCAATTGAATATTCGGGCAATCCCGGCGATGCCATATTCAAGGCGGCGTTCTTTTGCCGCTTCTTGTGTCGGTGTTCCTTTTGCCGATTCAATCAGTTCAAGGAGTTGCCCAACCGTCAAGTCAATCAACCGCGTGTTCGGGTTAATATCAATCATGGCTTATTCAAATTCATCATCAAATGGGTCTGAATCATCTTCCGGCACGGGAACATATTTTTCAAGGTAGTGCGATGATATGCCGAAATTAGCGACAAAGAAAAGCAAGGCGGGAATTGATTCGGCGCACATACAAGTCATTGACAAAGACGTTGCCCACCACATTCCAATCAGCCTTTGGCGCGGGGTCAAGTCCTGACCGCCCGTGATTGTTTTGAGGATGTATTTTATTTTTTTCATCATTGCGAATTTTATAAAAGGGTTGACAAATCAAGTTCGGATTCTTGGCGCGACCGCCGGGCGCGGACTGAACGTGTCATTGTTCGTGTGCTTGTCCTTGATATTCTGCAAAAGTTCTGATTGTCCATTGCGAAAATTTGCGGCATTATCAACATCAAAAGCATTCCGGCAATCACTTTGCGTTTCAGGGGCGAAAGGTCAAAGGATATGTGAAAGGTCGTGCAAAACCACCACGCGCACAATTCATTGATTTTTTGACACCCGATTTTGGCATATATATTCCGGGCGTGGTTTTCAACTGTCCGTTCCGAAATGAAAAGGCGATTTGCAACATCTTTCTTGCTTGCGCCCCATGCGAACAATTCCGCAATTTCGGATTCGCGTTTGGTAAGGCTTGCGGCTTCCATCACTCCATTCCCCAAGGGTCTTTGATTCCGTATTCGGCAAAGACGCTTTCAATCGCCTTGACTTCCGAAATCTTGGGTTCAACTTCGCCTTTCAGCCTTTTGCCCCATGCGGCGCGTGTTGTGATGTTCATTGCTTTCATCAGCTTTTCACGGCATTCGGCAAGGTTGCCATTAGGAATCTGCAACCATCCTTTTTGAAATGAAAAAAGTTCTTTACTCATAATATTGGGATTGTGCGGGGCGGCTGCTACACCGCCCCGGCGGTTTTACTTCTTCTTGCGGTCGGCAATTGCTTGTTCAAGTTTCTTTATCAGGCGTTCAACCTCTGCATTGGCTTGGTCGGCAATCTTTGAATAATAATCGCCTTTGCCGATGCTATAACCGTGTTTTTCGCCGTACTCATCAACATCGTGTACAACCTTGATTCCGGCTTCTTCAATAACCCGTGCCACCGTCTGCATCAAATGGCTTGCGGCTTCCGCTTGCTTTCCGGCTCTTACAAGGGCAAAGATTTCTTTTTCGTAGTAGTCGCCACGGACTTTCTTTGAAAAATACATATCTTCATAGGTTATGCCCCATGCAAAGACGGTTTCAGGGACGAAATAACCGGGGTGTGATGTTGTGACCTTGATTCCGATGGTTTCAAAATCATCATTCTTGATAATTGTAATGTCCATTATTGCGAAAGTTTTTGATTGGGGCGGCATTGCACCACCCCATGATTATTAGACCATGTAGATGTAAGTGATTTCACCGTTAAGTTCATACTTGCGACCGCCTTTGTCGCGTGTTTCCTTGTCTTGGATTTGGGTTGCGCCTTGTTCCTTTGCCATATTCATGAACTTGACGGCGTTGGTCACGGTGTGAACCTTGATGGTGATGTCGGCTTTGATTGTCTTGTCGTAAGTTTTCATTATTGCGAAATATTTAGTTTGTTTTTATGTTTTTCGGCATACCTTGCGTGTTCTTTGCGAAAAATGACGTATCTTTGCTATTTGTAATCGCTCATTTTCGCTTTAACTTTGCAACGTGTTCCGTTTACGCTTGCAAAGTTACACAATATTTCGTGTTTGTCAATAGCAATCACACATTATTTCGCGTTAAAGAATGTTAACAACTTGTAACTATCTGATTATGACCGCAAATGAAATAAAAGAAATTCGTTCACAATTAGGTCTTTCGCAAGAAGCACTTGCGGAAAGATTAGGAGTTCACGCCCGAACAATCCAAAATTGGGAATCCGGCGGCAAGATTCCCAAGTCAAAAGACGCATTATTGTGTGGCTTATTACCGAAGCAACACACGGTCTTTGGCGGGCAACACGTTGAACACGGCGATGCCATTAACGGCGACAAGATTGTGGAACGTGTCAGTGAAGAAAAAGAAGAAGTTGAAACCTTTGAGGATGTCACGCCGATGCAAAAGTTGACTTCCGACCTTGCAAGCATACGGAAAGACCTTGCCGACCTCAAAAAGACCCATCAAGATGTCGTTGCACAAAATTCACGGCTTCTTGCAATCATTGAAAATTTAACATCAACAAAGCAATGATAAGACTTAATATTGCCGACCCGGTGTTTAAGATGCCCGGTTTGCCTGAATCAATCTTTGATAAGATTGAAGCCATTGACCTCAAACGTGCCTTGAATCCGATGGTCTTGCCGTTTGTGTGCCTGACCGATGATGAATATTCCCAAATATGCAATAACGTAATCATGTCAAAAATTGAAATCCGCGTGTCGGACTTTTACGGCGTTCCGGCTTATTATTCGGAAATGCCACAAGAAATCTTTGATGCCCTTGAATTGGCTGCACTCAAAGATGAAGAATTTGCGCTTGTTGACAAGGCGCAATTTGACAAGATGATTGCCGACTACAAAATCAAGATGAACCATGAATAAGATTTTCACTTGGGTTGTCCTTGCTTGCGCTTGCATCGCCATGTGTGCGTGTTCCTCTGACAATGCTTCCGAGGATGAACCCGCCGTTGTCCTTTCAACGATTGCCGGGCAATGGGATGTTACAGCTTACAAGGACGGTTCAACCTTTTATCCGGCGACCAATCCCGAATATTACCTTTTTGAACCGAATGGGGCGTTCACGCACATTTACGAACACACAGTCGATTTGGTGGACACCACAACGGGGCAATATACCTATGACCCCAAGACGCAATCAATCCACGTTGATGAACCGCGTGGGTGGAATCTTGACATCAACGTGCAATTCCTTTCGGACACGGACGGCGGTTATAAAGCCATTTTTGATGTCAAGGGGCGCACCCCGATTCAGTCAAAGACGGTCAGGGTTCAAAGGCGACAATAACAAGCATGCATTTGCATTCCTTTTGCACTACATTTGCAATGCAAAAATTCTGCAAATTTTCAAAAGTTGCATTCAATGCCCAAAAGAAGCCCCAAAGATGCCCACGTTGGTGCATCAATTTATGCCCAAAGTTGCCACTAAAAGGCAAAAATCCGAATTGTAACTGTTTGAACAATAGCACCGAATGCAAATGCAATGCACTTGCAATGCAACGAAATGCAAAAGAAAAGAAATATATATATAATAATATACTATATATGGGTAATAGGGCAAAAAACAAGTTTTTGCCCAACGACCGCCACTTAAAATATTGATAATAAATTAAATAATTCAAATGAAGTGCATTTGCATTGCATTTGCATAACAAAAGTTAGATAATGAAAAAGTCAGTCAACCCACAAGCAATTGAAATCACCCGCCGATTCTTCAAAGCCTTAAACCTTGCAATTGAGTTGGGAAAGATTGATGGGGTCAAGGGATTTTGTGAAGCGCACAACCTTAACCGGGTTAAATATGCGACATTGAAAACGACCATTGACAAACCGATTGAAGAAATGTCGTACAAATGTATTGACGTGGACGCATTGGCGGGCATCTGCACCGATTTCGGCGTGTCGGCTGAATGGTTGTTGCTTGGACGTGGAAAGATGCTTAAAACGGACGCAAAATGATAATAAATTGGTCGGTCAAGTTCTTGCCGCACAAAAGGGGCAAAAATCAAGATTCATGCACAATCCGAATGCGTGTGACATTGCGTGGCAAAACGCCCCTTGATTTCCCTTTGGGCGTGTCCTTGCCCCTTGATGAATGGGATGCAGCCGAACAAAGGGCGAAATCATCATTTCAAGACGCAACGATTATCAACCGCAAGATTGATGAATGGCGCGGCGCAATCAATGAAGTAATGGCAAGATATGAATTGCTTGAAAAGCGCATTCCCGACCCCGGCGAAATCAAGGAATTGTTCAATGATATGGTCGGACGGCACACAAAGATTGAAGAAGTCATTCAAGACCCCGTTTCATTGTCGTTCTTTCAGGTTTACGACCGATTCACACAAACAATGGGGGCGCAAAACCAATGGACGGATGCAACCTTTCAAAAGTTTAAGGCGATGAAATCAAGGTTGAATGAATTTGACCCCTTGATTTCGTTTCATACCTTGTCGGACGCAAAGATGCAAGAATTTGTCGCTTTCCTGATGAAAAAGGGATTGAAGAACACTACCATTGCCAAGAACCTTGCCTTTGTTCGGTGGTTCTTGCGTTGGGCGGATGCACACGGTTATTATTCCGGCAAGGTTCACGAAACTTTCCGACCCAAGTTGAAAGGCACGGACGGCAACGCAAAGGAAATAATCTATTTGACCCAAGATGAAGTCAAGCGCATTGCCGATATGACATTCAAGGAATCCGACAAGCATTTGGAACAAACCCGCGATGTGTTCTTGTTTTGTTGTTACACCGGGTTAAGGTTTTCGGATGTCGCAAAGTTGAAACGGTGCGATGTCAAGGAAAACCACATTGATGTCGTGACCCAAAAGACCGTTGACGGCTTAAAGATTGAATTGAACAAGCATTCAAGGGCAATTCTTGACAAATACAAAGAATGCAAGTTCAAAAACGACCTTGCCTTGCCCGTGCCTTGCAACGTGCGAATGAATCTTTACTTGAAAGACATTGCCAAAGCTGCCGGGATTGACACCCCTACAAGGATTGTTTATTTCAACGGCAACCAACGGCATGAAGAAGTCTTGCCGAAATGGGCATTGATAACAACACACGTTGCCCGGCGCACATTCGTTGTCACCGCCTTGCAACTTGGCATTGCCGCCGAAGTCATAATGCGATGGACGGGGCACTCAAAGTTTGAAGCGATGAAGCCTTACATTGCCATCGTTGATGAATTGAAGAAGCAATCAATGACCAAATTTGACAAGATTTGAAATGTACACGGAAATGTACACGATTTTTTGAAGCAAAGTTGATATTCTATGACACGCCACAATATCAAAACAAAAGATAAAACATAAGATATTAAGCATTTGGCATTATATGACACCCCACAATATCAATCTTTGTTTTCTCGTCCTCTCCGCAAACAAGCTTGTAAATCAAGCGATTACAACATCAACACCC
>JAMPAE010000019.1 GCA_023667385.1 Ruminococcus sp. | reverse complement strand
AAAAAAAATGTTGAAAAAGGCTTGATTTTTGATTTGAAGTGATGTAATATATACCTGCAATCAAACGAGAGACATCTCAAAAATGATTGCCTAAATTATGACAGCTTCACAATAATGTTTTCTTCGTATTTTCTCCTTTTAAAAGCACTCGGTTTCTCCCCGAGTGTTTTTAATTTTATCTGAAAAATTTGCACTGTGAATTTGTGATGAAAGTTTGTGCAAAATCTAATTGTTTTTATCAGCGATAGCCAAAGTTTTGTTGATTCAACAAAAGCCCTTGTGTTATTTTAAACATTTCTGTAAACTATAATTATACCGAAAAATTTACGTGAAATGAAAATAAAGTAAAGGAGCTTTATATGAACATATATAATGTTTTAACTTTCATCGGCGGTCTTTCGCTTCTTCTTTTCGGAATCAACTATATGGGCACCGCACTTGAAAAGAAAGCGGGTGGCTCGCTTTCAGGTATGCTGTCAAAGTTTACTTCAAATAAATATACAGGCTTTTTGCTTGGACTTGCGGCAACGGCGGTCATCCAGTCATCATCGGCAACAACTGTTATGGTTGTTGGTTTTGTCAATTCCGGCATCATGACTCTTTCGCAGTCAGTCGGTGTAATCATGGGCGCAAACGTCGGCACAACGGTCACTGCATGGGTGCTCAGCCTGACAGGACTCAGCGGCGAAAGCTTTTTTGTAAATCTTTTCAAGCCAACCACTTTTGCCCCGATAACCGCTCTCGTTGGTGTTATTCTTTATCTGTTTGTCAAAAACAGCAAAAAGCGTGATGTAGGCATGATTTTGATTGGCTTTTCAATTTTGATGTTCGGCATGGATATTGCCTCTGACGCTGTTTCCGGCTTGAGTGATGTTCCGGGCTTTGCTGATTTGTTCGTGCTGTTCAAAAATCCGATTCTCGGCGTGCTTGCCGGTGCAGTTTTGACAGCAATCATTCAATCTTCAACTGCCTCTGTCGGTATTTTGCAGGCACTTTGCCTGACAGGTCAGGTTTCAATCGGAGCGGCGTTTCCAATCATTCTTGGGCAAAACATCGGCACGTGCATCACAACCATGCTTTCATCATTCGGCGCAAACAAAAACGCAAAGCGTGCTGCAATGATTCATTTCAATTTCAACTTCTTCGGCTCAGTTTTGCTTCTGATTTTGTTCTATACGCTCAACTTCATTTTTAAATTTCAGTTCCTTGATAACTCGGCGTCAGCGTTTAACATTGCTGTAATTCACACCCTTTGCAACGTAATCACAACGGCTGTGTTTCTGCCTGCTTCATCATTGCTTGAAAAGGTTTCGTGCAAAATGGTTCGAAGCAATGAAGAAGATGAAGAAACCGACCACATCATTCTTGATGAGCGCTTTTTCATCAATCCGACCCTTGCCATTGAGCAGGCAAAAAAGAAAACGATTCATATGGCAGAAAAATCTGCCGAAACTTTCAAATCTGCCGTCAGCCTTTTGAGCGGCTACAACGAAGAAGCAGCAGAAAAAATTGTCCGTGCAGAAAAGCGTATTGATAAATATGAGGATACAATCAGCTCCTATCTTGTCAAGCTCGGCTCAAAGGAGCTTACCGAAAGCGACAGCCACGAGCTGACGACCCTGATGCACGTTATCGGAGGCTTTGAGCGCCTTTCAGACCATGCGGTTCATGTTGTGCTGGCTTCAAAAGAGATCAACGAGGACAAGCTGAATTTCTCTGAAAGTGCAAAACATGAGCTCACAGTGATAACAAATGCTGTTCTTGAAATCATACAAATGACAACAACCGCATTTTGCAGCAGAAACCTGGACCTTGCCGCTCAGATTGAGCCGCTTGAGCAGGTTGTTGACAGATTGACGGTTAAAGCAAAAAACAAGCACGTTGACCGAATGATCAAAGGTGAATGTACTTTTCAGGCCGGCCTTGCATTTTCAGATATTTTGCACATTCTTGAGCGTGTTTCCGATCATTGCTCGGAAATTGCGGCAAGCATGATTGAAATTGCTCAGGGCAGTCTCGGTGTTCATGAGTACCTGAAAGAATTTCGACAAAAGGATAATGCCGAGTTCACAGAAAAATATGATGAGTTCAAGGCGAAATACTCATTTTGATTGTTTTAATATGCGGGGAAACGTGTCACTTTAAGCTGACTTTTCCCGCATAGTTGACTTGTGATTTGCTTTCATGTAAAATGTAATTATCCACTCAGAAGGAGACGATGAAAAATGTCAGCAGGCGGCTGCGAATATTGTGCGCACTATCTTTATGACGATGAATATGATGAATATTATTGTGACGTTTCGCTTGACGAGGACGAAATGGAAGCATACATGAGAGGTAACGATGTTTCCTGCGGATTCTTCAAATTCTATGAGGAATATAAAATGGTAGAGAAGCAAAATTAACAATCAAGTGTGAAATATTTTTTCAGATAAAACTCAAAATAACATTTGCATCTGCTTCATTTTGATTGAGGCAGATGCTTTTTTAATAATTTTTAATTTTCTGCTTTGGCTTTATCATGTATAATCGACATATGCAGGATAATCTGTATAAAAGGAAAGGTGGAATAATATGAAGAAAAGCATCAAAAAAGCTTTTTCGCTGATGCTGGTGTTTGCAATGATTTTGTCATGCTCATCAGTTGCTTTCGGCGCAAAAAGCGAAAAAATTCCCGTTGTTCTGATTCCGGGTTTCGGTCAGAGCGACACAAGAGTTTATGACGAGCAGGGCAACAGCCTTGGCGACATCAGCGAGTTTTCGCTCACAAGTATGCAGACAAACGAAATCCTTAAATCGCTTGCGTCGCCCGAAAAGCTGAAAAAGCTTGTCAGCCTGCATCCTAACATCGCCGAATACGTTTATGAATTTATGTGCGATTTGTTTGCTGCATTCAGGCACAACCCCGATGGTACACCTGTTCACAAAACAGAGGTAACACGCTTCAATAACCCTTATTCAAAGTTGACCGCAGAGGAAAAAGCCGAGGTTGACAAGCACATTTCGCTTGACGGCTTGTCTGATTATGACGATATACGCTATTATTTTACCTATGACACGTTCGGAAGTGTCAAGGAAGCAGCAGATGACCTTCACAAATACATAACTGAAGTTGTGCTCGCTCAAACCGGTGCAAAAAAAGTCAACATTGTTCCTGTCAGCCAGGGCGGTGCACTTTTCGTTGAATATCTTGATCTTTATAAAGAAGATTATCAATATATCAACAAAGTGATCGGCATCGTTCCTGCTTATGACGGTGCAACGATCGTTGGCGATATTCTGACAGATCAAGTCAAGATTTATGATATTGACTATTTCCACTCGGTTGCTCTGCCTGCACTTTTCAAAACGCTGACCGGCAGTGAAACCAACGGTTATCTCATCAGCATGGCGCTTCGTTGTGTGCTTTCGGCTGATACGCAAAAGAAGGTTTTTGAAAAGGCTTTGCAGGCGGCAGTTGAATGCCTTGCACAAAACAACTCAATGATGTGGGCACTTTGCCCCGCAGCTTTTTATCAGCAGGCGAGCGAAAGGCTCCTCAGCGATGAAGCGCATAAATCATTCAAAGCTGAAACCGACAGATATGACCTTGCAAGAAAGAATTTCACTGATAACCTTTCTGAATTGATTGACGGCGGCACTGTTGTGCATAACCTTGCAAGCTATGATGTTGGCTGCTATATGTCTGCTCTGTTTGACCACGGTGCAACAAACGCCGATGATCTGCTTGCTCCGTCATCACCGGGGCTTGGCACGGTCTGCGCCGATACCGGAAAAACACTTGGCAGTGACTATGTTTCACCGCATACCTATTGCAGTGACAAAACTCACAATCATATTTCACCCGATAATGTTCTTGACGCATCAACAGGCTTTTTGCCGGAAAACACATGGTATTTCAAAGGCATTTCCCACATGGGACTCAACGGACGTGAGGATGTGAAAAACTTTGCCGCTCAGTTGATTTTGAACGATGACATTGTTGATGTTTATACTTATCCGGGATATAGTCAGTTTGTCCAGTTTGAGGAATATGAAAAGGTTGTTGATGAAGAAAAAGGCATAATTAAATATTACAACGCCAACGGTGAGTTTATGTATCAGACTAACATCCCGAAAGACAGCGGTAACAGCGCAGGAGATGTATTCGTCAAGATACTTTACAAAGCGTTTAATGTGACTTATAAAGTTATTACAGGCATTTTTTCAAGAGTAAAATAAGCTGTAAGTCAGACTGCACAAGGATAAATATCTATTCTTGTGCAGTTTTTATTCCTGATTTTGGTTGACGAAAGTTGACTATTATAATATAATCAAATTAACGATTTTTAAGAGGGGTGAGCACTGTGCTTGAAAAAAGTAATTTCCGTCACAACATGACAATCAATCTCCCTGATGATTACATCAACGGTCAGGGTAAGGGTGAGGTCAGCAAGATGAAATACGGCTTTTTCAATATGTCATGGAACGGATGCGAAATGATTGCAATCTATAATGCAATGCGTGACATCGGAAAGCCAAATTCCTTGCAGCACATCAGCCTTGAAATGTATCCGAGGTCATCGGTGCTGTGCGGCTTTTTCGGCTCGAATCCTTATGTTTTGGATAAGTATTTCAAAATTCACGGAATACCATATGAAAGGACATATGATTACAACAAATTTTTCAATGAGCTTTCAAGTCATCAGTGCGGAATTTGTTCATTTTGGAATCACAGACTGCTGTTTTCTTCTTTGCATACTGTTATGGTGAAATGCATTGACGGCAAAATTACGGTGTTCAACAAATCAAACGGCAGAACCGAACCCGTGCCGCTTGACAGCAGAAGCCTTGTGACAAACAAAAAACTTTTCATGGTTGGTTATCTTTTTGAAAAGGAATAAGTTCCCGAAAATCAATCATCAAGTGTAATTGTGCACGAAAACGAAAGGAAACTGATTATGGAAGAAAGAACAAAGCTTCAGCGCTTCGGCTATGCCGTGAAGCGGCTTGTCGGCGTTGAAGAACAAACAAAGATCGGTCCGATGATAGCATATAACTCAGGTGTCTTTTTAAGCGGAGGTTCGTTTTACATCATCGGGATTTATTTTATTGCATTTTTGACGCAGGTTGAGGGGCTTTCAACTCAGCAGGCAGGCATGGTTATTTTGTTTGCAAAGCTCAGCGACGCATTCTCAGATCCAATCATGGGCATCGTAACCGACAGAACACGCTCTAAAATGGGTCGCCATCGTCCGTATCTGCTTTATGGATTGCCGTTTGCCGCCATTACCTATTTTATGATGTGGTGCTCGTTCGGCATTTCCGGCATGAATAATTCGACCTATACCATGATTTACTATATCATCGCATATATCCTTTTCAGCACGGCATATACTGTTGTGATTGTGCCATACACAGCAATGCTCCCGTCGCTTGCGCCTGAATACAGCCTGCGCACGCAGTATAACGCAGTTAAAACAATCATGGACGCAGTCGGAAGCTATTCATCATTCATCATTGCAGGTCTTTTCTTTGGTATTTTTGAAACCGAAGAATTTTCACCCGGTTCAAGACCGAAGTTTATCATGATGGGTCTCATTCTTTGCCTTTGGGTCAGCATTCCGATGCTGTTTGTGTTCAAGCACTGCAAAGAGCCAAGCTCACTTGATGAGGTTCACGAACCGTTTAATATGCAGGAATTTGGTCGCCAGTATAAAACCGTTTTCAAAAACAGTTCTTTCAGAAGATATTTTGCGCTGTGCTTCTTCAACACTGCCGCAAGCAGCTTCAGGTCGAACTCATCCTATTATTTTCTCAATAATATTGCGAAGATGTCGAACCGCCTGAATGTTATCACCATGGTTTCGGGCGTTGCAGAAGCGGCCGGCTTCTTCCCGGCATATGCAATGTCAATCAAAAAGAGCAAGCAGTTGCCCGCAAAGGTATTCATCCCCGTGACCATTGTTGCGCTGCTCATGACGTTTGCCGTGAACCCTGATTCATCGCCGATTTTGATGTATGCAATTGAGTTCCTTTACGGAATCGGCCTTGCGGGCATGGCTTCGGTAACAAGCAATATATTCCCGGATGTCACAGATGTCGATATGCTAATCACGGGTGAAAGACGAGAGGGCACGATTTCAACGTTCTCAACCTTCATCAAAAAGTTCATCAGCGGAATCATGGCAGCAATGACAGGCTTCATTCTTTCAGGCTTCGGCTTCAATGCAGATTCTAAAAAGGCTGTTGCGGAAAGTGCAACTGCTCTGTTCGGCATCAGATTCACCTATGCAATTGTTCCGATTGCGCTGCTTGCTTTGTCGGTTGTTTCAGCCTTCAGATATAAAATGACAAAGCAGGATCATGCACTTGTTAAGCGTGCAATTGCCGAAAAGCAGGAAACAGGTGAGGTACACCTGACCGAGGATGAAATCAAAACAATCGAATCCATCGCAGGTCAGAAATTCGAAGATATGTGGATCGGCAAGCCGGCAAATGTTGTTGCAGAATGATTACTATTTAAGTAATTTTTAATTAAATCACGTAACATCTTATTAATCTTTAATTTGACTTTGCAATTTGTTAATGATAAGATAATAAATGTAAGATAGCTTACAAATTATGTTTTTGAGAGGGAAGATACAGGCTGATGATTTTCGGCTTGGTATCCTGAGATACTTATTATGGAAAACGAGAAACGAAAAGTTTTGCTGGTTGTTAACCCTTGCGCAGGGCGCACCAAATCAAGGGCAGGTACGTTTGATATTGTTAACAAATTTTCAAACAATGATTATGAATTTTCAATTCACACAACAACTTGCCGTGGCGACGCAACAAATATTGTCAAAAAGAACTATGAGGGCAAGGACATTGTTGTTTGCTGCGGAGGAGACGGCACTCTTAATGAAACAATCAACGGCGTTATGGAAATGCCGAACCGTGTGCCGATTGGCTACATACCGTCAGGCTCAACGAACGATCTCGCTTCAACCCTCGGCATTCCGAATGACATCAAAAAAGCAACTGATTTAATCATTGACGGCAGCACAAACAGTTATGACATCGGTCTTTTCAACAATAGGTATTTTTCTTATGTTGCTTCTTTCGGTGCTTTCACAAGAGCATCATATCTGACAAGCCAAAAATGGAAAAATCGCATCGGTCATGCTGCATATCTGCTCAACGGAATCAAAGACTGGAGCTCACTCAAGCCTGTTCACATGAAAATTGAGCATGACAACGGTGTTCTTGAAGATGACTTCATGTTCGGTTCCGTTTCGAACTCAACCTCTGTTGCAGGTCTGTTTAAATTCAACGTTGATGACGTAAGACTCAACGATGGCTACTTTGAAGTTCTGCTTGTCAGAAAAATCAAACCCATAAGTGCCCCGGTTGTATTCAGCAAGATTGTCAAGCATCAATATGACGGTGAGCAAATTGTTTTCCTGAAAACGAGAAGCCTGAAAATCACTTCGCCAAACCCCATTGACTGGACGCTTGACGGTGAATACGGCGGTTCTCACAAAACAGTCATGATTCACGTGCTTTCAAAAGCAGTTGACATCTGTTCCCCGGAAAATCCGCTTTTTGAAAAAGAAAATGCAGATGAGACTGCTGAGGAAACCCCTGAAGAAGCAGGAGAAGAGACGGTCGTTTCCGAAATTTAACGAAAAAGGAAATAAAAAACAGAAATGTTTTATAAATGTTTTTGAAAAGTAAAAAAACTTTGAATAAATTGTTGACATGTTCAAAAAATTTATATATAATGTAGTTGTTAAGGAACATAGATTGCTTTGTGGTATTTATTGCAAAGATTAAGGAGGAACAGCATGATGGATTTCATTCAAATGTTCATTGATTTTATTATGAAGTTGATTTCTTTCTTTAAAAGAAGTGACAACACAGAAGGCACTGACAACGAAAAGTAATCCTCTTAATGTTTAATGTGAGATCATCCCTGCTACGAAAGTATCAGGGATATTTTGCTTTTGTTCTGCATGAGCAGTTAAACTTTAAAAAGTTTTAATTGCGTTTTTGCTTTTGAATATGCTAAAATAAAGAAACAAATAATAGCTCGAAATGAGGTTGAATGATATGAAGAAAATGAAAAAGGTTGCTCTTGGTGCGCTGACGGCTGCCGCAGTCGGTGGACTTGGTGCATATGGCGTGCTGAAAGTGATTGACAATCTGCTTGTTGACAGAAAGTGGACTGTGCCTGAAAATCTTAAAGACAAGATTTCCGGTGCCGATATGTCATTGGGTCACTCGGTGGTTGAAAAGAACCGTGCATGGGTGGAAGAATATGGATATGAAACCATAACCATGGTTTCCGATGACGGTCAAACACTTTCGGGATATTGGATGAAGCCTGAAAAGCCATCTGATGTTTTCGCTTTCTGTTCCCATGGCTACAGAAGCGAGGGCAGACGTGAATACAGCGGCATTTCTCAGTATTATTTGCGCAATGGCTACAACGTTTTTCTTGTGGATCACGTTGCTTCGGGCGACAGCGAGGGCAAAATTGTGGGCTTCGGTCACTATGAATGCAGAGACTGCCTTAAATGGCTGAATCTTCTCACGGAAAAATTTGGAAAAGACATCAAAATTATTGTTCACGGAATTTCAATGGGTGCGGCAACTGTTATGCTCATGAGCGGCAACGAAAATCTCAGCGAAAACGTGAAAATGATTGTTTCCGATTGCGGCTACACAAGCGCATGGGACGAGTTTGAATATAAGCTCAAATCGCTGAAAGTTCCGCCGCATCCGCTGCTTGAACTGGTTAACGAAGTGAACAAGCGTGCAGCAGGATATGATTTCAAAGACACAAATGCACTTGAAAGCGTGAAAAAAGCAAAAGTGCCAATGCTGTTCATTCATGGCAGTGTGGATGATTTCGTTCCGACTTTCATGGTCTATCAGGTTTATGAAGCTTGCGGCAGCGCAGAAAAAGACCTCATGGTTGTTGAAGGCGCAGACCACGCTCAAAGCTATGTTACCAACACTGAGGCTTATGAAGCAAAGCTGGATGAATTTATCAGCAAATACATAGAAACAGAAGCGACTGTTTAATTTGCTGATAATAAAAATATTGCGGGTAAGAATCTACATTTATTGTGATTCTTACCCGCATTTTTAATTTTTTGTTTTATCGTTGATAGCACTCGATATATCTGTCAATGCAATAGCCAATGACTTCTCTTGCTTCTTCAGCACCGCTGATTTCCGAAACGGTTGTGATTTTGTCATGCTCAAGGGTTTTGTAAACCTCAAAGAAGTGCTTGATTTCATCGAATCTGTGCGGCGGAAGCATTGAAACATCTTCATAGGCGTTGTAGTTCGGATCATTAATCGGCACGGCAATGATTTTGGAATCAGACATTCCGTCATCAACCATTTTCAAAACGCCGATGGGCTTGCATTCAACAATTGTCATTGGGTGAATCTGCTCACTGCAAAGCACAAGCACATCAAGTGGGTCATTGTCGTTTGCATATGTTCTGGGAATGAATCCGTAATTTGCAGGGTAATGTGTTGAGGTGAAAAGCACACGGTCAAGCTTGAGCATACCTGTGTCTTTGTCGAGTTCATATTTGTTTTTGCCGCCCTTTGAAATTTCAATAACAGCGTAAAAACGGTCTGCCTTAATTCTCTTCGGTGAAATATCATGCCAGATATTCATAATTTATCATCTCCTGAATTTTTCCTGCAATCATGCAGTTTCGATTTTATATTGACCATATTATAATAGCACAATTGCAGGACGTTGGCAAGTGCGAACAGGATTTTTGTTGGAGATAAGGATGGACAAATCCGCATCGAATTGAACGATGCGGATTTGATGTTAATGTAATAATTGTCGTGTGTGAACCAATTATAAGTCTTTATTGCCGGGTTATATCTTCTTCTCCACCGATGATTTTTAAATCGCCAGGTAGACTTTCTCTAATGTAATTTTCAGGCGTGACGGTGTTGAACGGAGAAATAACACCAATGGCTGTAACCTTATCACCGACTCTTAATTTGCCGAAATTATGATTCTCTGCTTTATCATAAAGGTCATAGCTTATCTCATAAATATATTGATTTTCAATTTCTATTTTCATAACCCTATGGGCGCCTTTTTCAAGGTGTATTGATGAATATTCTTTTTTTACCCCTACGGTTGTATCGTCAAGTTTTGTTATTTTACCTTTTACAACAATATTAGCAGGTAAGCATTCCGACACAAATTCGTTATATCTATCATTAAGAATGTATTCCCTATATGTTGAATAAAACTCTGTTTTTGTGAACTTTTCTCCGCTTGGAATTGTTATGGTTGCTGATGCGCTTGCTGAAATAAAAAGATAAAGGAAATAACCGGCAATAAGTCCGACAATAACCAATAGCGTAATAAGTTTTCTTATTCTTTTTCTCGGATTTTTTGCACCGCAAGACGGACATCTTTTTGCATTTTTTGCCATTGGCGTACCGCAGGTTTTGCAAGTCATGATTTTTTTGTTTTGCTTTGTTTCTTGTGTGGTAGTTACTGGTGTTGTTTGATTTGTTTCCATGTTTATCCTCCAAAATAAAAAGTGTGTGCTAACCGAAGTTCGCACACACGAAAAACACAAACCTCGATTTGCTACCACACAAAAAACTTATTCACACAAACACCTATAGAAAAGCAGGAATGCGAAAAAGGAAGTCTGCGTTTTTGCCAAAAAGCAAAACGCCCACTTCTATAGATGTTTTATTAAGTTTTTTGTGTGGTAAACCTATTGTATCAAACATAAATTATAAAAGCAAGCAAAAATCGCATGATTAGGAATAAAAATAAACAGGACATTATAATCGCCCTGTTTATATGATTGATTTATCAATTCTTCATCAGCTTAACCGCAACAACGGTGATGTCATCGGCAGTTGATTCGTCGCCTCTGAGCCTTGCAAGCGATGCGATGTGGGCAGCAAGGTCATTCATGCTGTTTGTGCTCCATGCAAGAAGCTCATCGTTTACCCAGCCGCAGTCGCCGGCTGTTACCCCGTCGGAAACAAGCAGAACAATGTCGCCTGCTTCCAGCGTGACGCTTTTGTGAGCAGGAACAATGTTGCGAATGATGCCAATCGGCATTGATGCTTCTTCAATCAGCGTGATTTCATCGCCATGACGAATGAATGAAATCGCAGCACCAGCCTTGTAAAAATCCGCAGCTCCTGTGTAAACATTGATGCCGATTCCGTCAACGGTTGCAATTGATTCATCGGTTGATTTCACAATGAGCGCACTGTTAACCATTTTCAATGCGCTTTCAAATGAAAATCCGCTTGCAATGAGCTTTTCCATCAGCGATGCTGTCATTGTTGCGTCAATTGCCGCCCGTGAGCCTGTGCCCATGCCGTCGCTGATGAGCGCAAACTCAACGCCGCAGCGGTCTGTGACGGTTGCAATGCAATCGCCGCACACCTTGTTGTCCTGATATGGCAGTTGGTAAAATCCGCAGTTTACTTTGTAGATTGCGTGTTCGTTATATGTAATCGTTGTGCGAAGCTCGGTGACAGCGATGTCCGGTCTGTCAAAGCGCTTGCCCGTGAAAAATTCAACGATTCTGTGCATTTTTTTATAGTCGATGTCCTCGGTTGCATCAAGAATGATTGCTTCAACCGTCACCCGATCATTCGGATTGGTGTAATAGGTGAGTGAGTCAATGTAAATGTCGGCATCTTGCAATGCGGTTTTGACCGAACGTGATTTTGCGGTATCAGCGACACGGCTGCTGCCGACCTGCGTTGCAATTTCGCTCAGGTACTGCGCAACTCCCGAAAATTGGTCGGAAACGATGCTTCGCATCTCCTTCACCTTCATTTTTGCCGCCATACCGCCCACAAAATCAGCGTAGTATTTTTGAATTTCGCAAAGCAAAGCGCTTTTTCTGATGCAGCGTGCCTCAAGACCGCATTTTTGGTTTTCGGGGCTTTGAATGCCTGCAATTGTCATGATGTCATAGGCGGTTTCGTTAAAACGCTTGTTCCAGCATTCACTTTTTCTGCTGCAACCATAGCATACCCCCTGTTGGAGCTTTGCAAAAACTTTGTTGATTTCCGGGTTGATGACATTATCAAGCCGCTCGCTGACCCGTGATACGATTGATGAAACCTCGCCGACTGTTTTTGCCGCCTTTTGAAGTGATGCACAAACTTGGCGGTCAACCTGCTCATCAGGAACAAGTCCGCTGCTTTCAAGTGAGTTTTGCAGCGATGTTATCCACTTTGACGGTATCACCGCATAAGCGGCTGCCGCAATGACAGCTTCAACAATTGTGAAAATATCCGCCGTTTCAAAGCCGTTGATGATTGTGACAAGGCTTGCAGTGACAGCGAACGAAAGCGCAGTTGTATATTGCCCGAGCGGCGCAAAAATCCCTGCAACCAATCCACCAAGGGCAAAAAATGCGAACAGATGATGATGTGTCGGTGCAACCGAAAGTGCAACCCCGGCGCATACCCCCACAACACTTGCAACTGTTATGCCTTTATATTGTGCAGCAAAAATCACAATCACGGCTGTAATGATTCTTGCGGGAGAAACCGAGCCTAAGCTCAGCCCGGAAAAGCACATCAGGAAAACGCAGATGCAAAAAACAATTGAAACGCTGTCTTGCGTTGAAAGCCTGCGGATTCCAATGCTGAGCACCGGCGTTTTCAGGTTTTTCATCAAAAAATACACGGCGCAGGATGAAAATGCACCCTCGGCAATTATCATCAGCATTGCAATAAAATCAAATTCCGTGAATGTAAGATAAACAATGCCGGAGCACAAAATTGCGCAAAATGCAACGGTGGCACAAATGAAGATTCTGTCGGCAGTGCCGAACCGCTTTGTAACAATCAGCTTAAACATTGAAACGATGAACAGTGCCAGAAGATACCTTAATGCAATTTGCCACGGTGATGAAACAAAATACCCAACAGCAGAGCCGATTAACCCTGCAAAGCAAAAATCAAATGGTATTCCTGCAAGAAAAGCGCAGGCGAATGGCGATATGCTTCCGAGCGCATCAAGTTGAGCAAGCGAAAACCCGATGAAAACCGCCGCCAACGGCTTTACCCACGGCAGCAGCTCTTTTTTGTGAAGCTTGTCCGCCGTGTTTGGTTTTCTTTTTAAAGTTGTGGTCATTATTGATCCCTCCGCATTGACATACTTTTAAACATTATAAGTTTCCGCTTTCAAAAATTACGTCGAAACGCAGAGGATGATTTAAAGTAATAAGTAAGAGCGGCAGGGAATATATGAAAACATCATGAGAACTGATTGAATCACGCACAACTTTAGTATATAATGACACTATATATAAATTTACGCATTAATGTCAACAGAGACAAAAGGAAGTGAAAACATGGTTGACATCACAAATCTTGATGAAAAAATGATTAATTCACTCAGTAATCTTTATTCGTTTGCGCAGGTCTGCTTTGATTGTAAACCTGAAGAAACGAGCAGAATAAAACAAAAGAAAATGCGCAAATACA
Organism: Ruminococcus sp.; assembly: GCA_023667385.1. Lineage (GTDB taxonomy): Bacteria > Bacillota > Clostridia > Oscillospirales > Acutalibacteraceae > UBA6857. Next base: position 1,265 of record JAMPAE010000019.1, on the reverse strand, counting down.
TTGAAAAGACTTGTGGTGATTTGGAAAGTATGACAGCGGTAAAAACAGCTTTGCCGCCTGATTGCAGTGGTGCTGAGTTTTGGAATTTGCTCAGGGAGTGCAGTGATTATGTGGCTGAGCGCAAAGATGAAAATTTAGATGCCGAGCTGAGCGAAACAGAACAGGCACTCAGATGTTTTTCGCTTGATGTTCAACAAGTGTTTGCAGATTTGCTTGAAACAGACGGCATTTATGACAAAATTATAATTCGCAATGAAAAAGCATATCTTAATATCGGAGAAGGTCAGGCGAACAGGAAAACGCTGATTCTCCATGGTGTGCATGACGTTCCCGATGATTTGGGCGAGCCACCGTTTTATTACACTGAGCTTGAATGCTGCGGCGAGGAGTTCCGTTTTAATTTGGATTATTACAAGTGGAACGATGAAACCGAGGAAACGGAAGAAAAAGTTGTTTCAATCAAGTTTGAAGATGCCGAGGTTTCCAATGGCTTTTATCGTGCAGGTGTTAGTTGGACGTTTGAGTCACCATGGGATTTACTCATTGGAATGGCTGGAGAAATTTGTGAAAGAGCAGACATTCCCGGTTTTGAACCGAACGAAGCTGAAAAGGAATTGATCCCGCTGCTTTCAGAGATAGCTCAGCTTGATGATTATAACGATTATAACTTATATTCGTTTCCAACCTTAAAGGCTGAGTTCGAAAGATATGGATATACTGAATTAGCCGCATTTGCCGAAAGAATTGAAAGCGGCAACCATTCGATAATTGATATTTTTGTTGATAAGCTGAACAGGCAGAAATATGCTGACTTGTGGCGTGATATTTATAGTAAAGCTGCCATGTCGCAAAAGGGATACCCTAGCTTTGTTGAAGAAAAGCTTAAAGGCATTGATATTATGAGAAATTCCGTTCAGCAGAAAATGAAATCTCTCGGCTTCAGCGGAACATATCCAAACTATTATAAAGAGGGTAGACTTAAAGGCGCACATCTCGAAACCTCTTATGGTAAGACATATTTTGTTGGACCTGCAAAAAGAACGGTGAGCGCAGTCAGCTTTTTTGAATATGTTCTTGATGATCAACTTTGCCTTGTTACAATTGATGGCATTGCGCAGCTTAAAAACGGTGAAGCTTTTAATGATATTTTTGATTGCTGCTTCAATGCGGACGGCAGAAGAATTTTTCACAGTTCGAACAACATTTTTAGATTTGATGAGGTCTACAGAACATTCTGTGCGGTTGATGCTGGTTGCACAGGTGAA
>JAMPAE010000199.1 GCA_023667385.1 Ruminococcus sp. | reverse complement strand
TGAAAAATCAAATGTGCCAATGAACTGTTTTGCCTGCTCATTGAGCATATTTTCGTCAAGCAGACGTGGAAAGTGAAGCGCATAATTATTATAAAACGGATTGCGTTGCTTTTCATTCCATATTTTGTATACATATTCTTTGCCCTTGCAGTTGTATCTTGCATGAAAATCATCATCAACGTCTTCACAATCATAAACAGCAATTGTTTCAGGTAAAACTGCGTTTAGACCCAAAATGATTTTTGAATTCTCTCTGTCACAGTTCGTGTAAAAATTGCAACAAAACATATTTGCATGAACGCCTGTATCAGTTCGGCTGCATGACTGAATTTTAACATCTTCGCCGAGAATACGTTTGCAAGCAGTTTTGAGCTCCTGCTCAACAGTAACACAGTTTGGCTGATATTGATACCCATGAAATGCTGAACCGTCATATCTTAATGTTAGCTTTATGTTTCTTGACATATCCGCAAACCTCACAAAATCGAGCCAAAATAATGATTGAGTAAAATTACACCCGTTGTCATTCCGACGAAAATAAACAGCACAACATAATCACGAAGTTTCATTTTCATCTGTTTCATTCGGGTTCTGCCATCGCCGCCTCTGTAGCAACGGCAGTTCATTGCAAATGCAAGTTCATATGCACGACTGAAAGCTGAAACAAAAAGCGGAATCAGAATTGGGATCATAGCTTTTATTCGCTGCATAAGCTTTCCGCTTTCGAAATCGGCGCCTCTTGCCTTTTGTGCATTGGTAATGCGCTCAATTTCCTCAATCAAAGTTGGAATGAACCTGAGGGCAAGCGTCATCATCATTGCAAGGGTATGCACCTTGATGTGGAACACTTTCAACGGTGAAAGCAACCGCTCAATGGCATCTGTAAGCATTGTTGGTGCGGTGGTATATGTCAGAATTGAGCTGCACACAATCAGGCAGATGATTCTTACTGTCATAAAGACAGCGGTTAAAACACCTTTTTCCGTGATTGAGATTTTCCAAAATGAAAGCAGAACATCGCCGCCTTTAACATAGAAAATGTCAATAATAGCTGTGAACAGAATGATTGGAAGAATCGGCTTGAGACTTTTCAGAAACATCTTAACCGGTACTTTTGAAGCCAAGACCGAAATAACCACAAAAACCAACATCAGTGCAAGTGACAGAAAGTTTTTGCATAAAAATATGATTACCAAAAACATAATGGTTGCAACTATCTTAACTCTTGCATCCAATTTGTGCACAACGGAATCTGCTTTGTAAAACTGACCGATGGTAATATCACTAATCATTCATATCCCTCCCCGAAATTAATCTGAGAAGTTCACTTTCAGCGTCCTCCATGTTATATATATCGGTTCTGACGTTATAACCGATATTTTTAAGTTTAATGAACAGTCTTGTAAGTTCCGGAATATTGAGACCCATTGAAATAAGCTCATCTGCGTGTTTGAAAACATTATCAACGGTGTCATAAAAAGCAAGCTTTGAATTGTTCATAACAAGAATCTTTGTTGCAATTTTTGAAATATCCTCCATGCTGTGAGATACTACAATAACCGTGCTTTGAGTGCGGTTTCTGTAATCTCTGATAAGGTTCAGAACAATGTTTCTGCCTTTCGGATCAAGACCGGCACACGGTTCGTCAAGGATGAGCACTTCCGGGTTCATTGCCATAACACCGGCGATTGCAACACGTCTTTTTTCTCCGCCAGAAAGGTCAAACGGTGATTTGTCAAGATAGCTTTCATCAAGACCGACATATCTAATAACTTGCCTTATTGTTTTATCAATTTCTTCATCACTAAGTCCCATGTTTTTCGGACCGAAAGCTATATCTTTATAAACAGTTTCCTCGAAGAGCTGATACTCAGGATATTGAAAGCAAATTCCAACCTTAAATCTGACATTGCGGATTTTAGTCTTGTCCTCCCAGATGTTCTTTCCGTCAAGGCAGACTGTTCCGCTTGTTGGCTTTAAAATTCCGTTAAAATGTTGAATAAGTGTGCTCTTACCTGAACCTGTGTGACCAATGACTCCAACAAGCTCACCTTTTTTTATTGTAAGATTAACGTCATCAATGGCAGCAACCTCGTAATTGGTGCCTTTTGAGTAGATATATGTCAAATTATTTGTTTCAAGCACATTTACACTCAATTTTTTTCCTCCATAATATTAACAATAGCTGAGCAAAATTCGTCAACATTAAGTATGTCATTAGGCAATTTTATACCCTTGTGCCTTAAAAGGTTTGCAAGCTCGGTTGATTCAGGAACATCAAGACCAACTCTTTTTAAAATGTCGACCTTTGAAAAAACCTCTTTTGGACTTCCGTCAAGAATAATCTTTCCGTCATCCATGACAACAACACGATTTGCCTGCACAGCTTCATCCATGTAATGGGTGATGAAAACAACCGTGATTCCGGCACTGTTCAGCATTTTGACCGTTTCCATGACTTCTCTTCTGCCCTTTGGATCAAGCATGGCGGTTGGTTCATCAAGAACGATACATTCGGGACGCATTGCGATGATACCTGCAATTGCAATGCGCTGCTTCTGTCCACCCGAAAGCTTATGCGGCTCAAAGTGACGAAAGTCATACATACTGACACGCTTTAGAGCATCATCAACACGTCTTCTGATTTCGCTTGGTTCAATGCCGAGGTTTTCGGGACCGAAGGCAACGTCATCTTCAACAATAGTGGCAACAATCTGATTATCAGGGTTTTGAAAGACCATGCCGACTCGCTGTCTAATATCATAAAGCCTGTCATCGTCACCGGTGTCAATACCGTCAATAAAAACCTTGCCTGAAATCGGAACTTCAATTGCATTGCATAGTTTGGCAAGCGTAGATTTTCCACAGCCATTATGCCCGAGCACAGCAACAAAATCACCTTTTTTAATTTTTAGGTTCAAATTGCTGATGACGTTTTTTGAAACCGATTCATCGTCGGTTTCATATCTAAAAGAAACATCTGTAAATTCAATATAATTATCCATAGTATTCATCCTAACCAAATTGCAGAAGCTCCGCAGGGCAAAATCATTTTGCTTTCGGTAACAGGCAGACCGATTTCAGATGAAGATACGCTGCCGCCGAATTTTGGTTTAATCAAAGAGCCGAGGATATACTCCATAACTGATGAAGAAAGCCCGGTGGTATATGAATTAATGAGCATCATCAGCGAATCGTCATATAGAAGCTGGGTGCAAAGCTCAACAAAATTATAAACCTCATCCTCAAGTTTCCACACTTCGCCGCCGGGACCTCTGCCGTATGAGGGCGGATCCATGATAATTATGTCATATTTGTTTCCACGCCTTATTTCACGCTGAACGAACTTTATGCAATCGTCAACAATCCATCTCACACTTTTTTCTGCAACACCTGATGCAATTGCGTTTTCTTTTGCCCATGAAACCATGCCTTTTGAAGCATCAACATGAACAACGCTTGCATTTTCTGCAAGACAGGCAATTGTTGCACCGCCTGTATATGCAAAAAGATTAAGTACTTTAACAGGACGGTTGGCGTTGCGGATTACTTCACGAGTAAAATCCCAGTTGACAGCCTGTTCAGGAAATAAGCCTGTGTGCTTGAAACCCATTGTTTTGATGTTGAAGGTTAAATCTTTATAATCAACGCTCCAAACCGGAGGCATTTTGCCGCGAATTTCCCATGAGCCTCCGCCTGATTTAGAGCGGTGATAATAGCCGTTAGCCTTGTACCAAAGGGGATTGTTCTTCGGTGTATTCCAAATTACCTGAGGGTCAGGCCTGACGAGAATAATATCCCCCCAGCGCTCCAACCTTTCACCGCAGGAGCAGTCAATCAATTCATATTTTTTC
>JAMPAE010000198.1 GCA_023667385.1 Ruminococcus sp. | reverse complement strand
GTTCCTTACTTTCTTTACTCTCGTTGTTTAATTTTCAAGGTTCAATCGCTGTCGTCGCTGACAGCTTATATATATTATCACTTTGCAATCCATTTGTCAACACTTTTTTGAAAGTTTTTTGGATTTTTTTCAAATTTTTTCAATGCCGCAGGATGTAAAGTGACAATTGAAGTAATCTTTATTTATATTTTAACCGATTTTACCAATCACGTCAATAGTTCTCTTTTCTATTATATATAAATAAAGGCACACCGTCGGGTATGCCTTTATTCTATATCAAATTTGTTGCGCTGTCACCTTACTGAAAATATTCAGAAGGAATTTCAATGCTTTCGTGATGAAATACATGAATTTTTCAACTATATTCCTACCCCAAAGGCTGTCGGATTTAACCTCACCGGTGACAGGTGAAAGCACATCATCCTGACCGTTCCAAATCATGAACTGCGGATACTCCTCCGTATCGAAAACCGTCAGCTTTTCATTGAAAATTTTAACTATCAGCTCACTGATTGAACCGGGGAAATTGCTGTGTGCAATGTCACGCACAAACCATGTTCTGTCTGGGAACATACAAGTTGAGGCATCAATTTTCTTATCAGGAGAAATAAAAATGCTATTTCCGTTTTCTTCAGCAAGTGCAATATATTCATCGGAAAGCACTGTTGTGTAATCTGAACAGGTTGCGCCAAAAGATGCGTGCGCTGTTTCAACTGAGTCATCAGCCTGAACATCACTGCCTTCAAAAATCGGTGGGAATCTCTTGTTATATTTGCTGATGATTGAAACTCTTGTGCCGCTTTCATCAGCCTGCTTATAAATATCGGCTGTGTTGTTCATGATATTTTCATGATAATAATCAATTTTCGCAATCATGCCTGCGTATTCTTCTTCACGTCCGCCGAAAATTACTTCCTTTGCATCATCATAAAAATCATCGTTTACCATTGCCCAATATGATGGCATTGAACCATATGTACTGAGAACCAGTCTCGGAAGAACATTATCCTTGATTTTTTGATAAATTTTCTCAATCACACCCGTGCCAAGACCGAGAACGTCAACCTCGTTGAGCATTGTGACAAGTGCTGTGAGCATACCCATCATCGGGTCACCTTCGTAGTCAACCGTCTGATAAAGGAATGATTCAACTGAGTCGGGATTAAGTGTAATTTTACCTGCAAAAAGCGAGCCTGCCATTTTGGTACCAAGTGCTGTTGGTACATAAAGCACAATTTGCTCAATCTTTTCATTGCCGTATTCATGCAGATATGCAGTAAGGATGTTTGAGCCATAGCATCTGCCAACAAGACGAACCTTGTCCTTTCCTGTGGCAGCAAGAATGCTGTCAATATAATCATTCAGTTCTTTGGCAGTGTAAACAGGGTCAAGACGCCAGTCATAAACAAACGAGAACTCTTCGAGTCCGTAATTATCGGTTTTGCCGTTTGGTCTGTTGCTGTTTCCTGCGTGGCTTCCGTCAACAACTTCACCGTCTGTGTTTGGAATCAGGTCAGCGTAAATTGAGGCAACAGAGTCAACAAGTGAATCACAATAAGAATCCCACTCATCAGAAATAAGTGCAGCAGCAAGCTCCAGCAAAACAGGGCCTGCCTTTTCCTTAATCATATCCTCAGTTGATTGAGCCAAAGGATAAATCTTTTCGCCTTCCGCCGTATACAGTGACATACCTCTGCCGCCGACATACACAACAGGAACATCTCTCACTGCACTGACAGCCGAAGCCGTGAGGCACGGTGCAGCGATGCTTATAATCATAACTACCGTCAGAATAACCGACATTAACTTCTTCGTTTTACTCCACATGGGAATCACTCCTTTATAAATAGAAACGTACAAATATGCAATTTGTATATTTTCATTATAGTTATTGCAATTCCTTTTGTCAATATTTTATTAATTTTTTGTGAAAATGTTTAAAAGTGTTTTAAGCGATGGTTAAAAAGTAGAGGATGCCGCAAAAAACGCATCCTCCGTTAATATATTTTATTCTGCACTTTTAACTTGTTTCTTTGCCATTTGAAAAGCACATCATCAATTCCATCATTATCTTTTTCTCATTTTCGTTCAACGATTCAATATTGATGCATTCACAGGACGAAATACCTAACAGATAATCAGTTGTTACATGAAACAGTTGGGCAATTTCAATCAACTTATACGTTGTCGGAACTGTTAACGCCATCTCCCACGCATTCACACTTGAACGTGTAACAGACAATCTTTTTGCAAGTTCTGTTTGAGTGAGACCGCTGCGTTCTCTAAGTTCTTTTATTCTTTCCGCAGTAATTATAAGCATAAAATCACCTCGCAATAATTGTACTGCATGACTTGCAGTTTAAACTATCATTAATGATTATTTACACTTGACAAAATGACCGGATCATGATATACTTCTACAAAAGAAGAAGAAAGGAGGTGCACATATGGCAGGTGCAATTGCAGGTGTTACCGTTGGCGGTATCGCAGGGGTATGCTATCTGGCAAGCAAAGCTTACAAATCAATCAGAAATCTTTTGAAGAGATAAGCTTTGATTATTTCGGAAAAGGTTCAGCATTTTGCTGAACCTTTTTTGTTATGTGTTTAATAAGATAATAATATATTAGCAGTCTCGTTAACGTTGTTATCTCATTAAGGTTTTCATATAACACAAAAACACCGCAGAGGTACAACCAAGCTACCTCTGCGGTGTAAAATTTTATTCATTCATGCGGCTTACCCGCACCATAGCCGTGTGCAAGCACCTCGCAGCTTAGGCGTTACTTTCTTGAAAGAAAGTAACCAAAGAACTTTACTGATTGCTTTATTTCAGCAGTTGCTTATACATCTTAATATACTCATTTGCACTTCTGCCCCAACTGAAATCACAATTCATTGCTCTTTCAACAAGCGTCGGCCAATAATCCTTATTCCAATAAGCTCCCAAACCTCTCTGAATCGCACCAAGCATATCATGTGCGTTATAGGTCTTAAACGTGAAGCCGTTGCCCTCACCGTCGCCGCTGTCTGTGATGCTGTCACGAAGTCCGCCTGTTTCTCTGACAATCGGCACTGTACCATATCTGAGCGCAACCATCTGTGAAAGTCCGCACGGCTCACTCTTTGACGGCATCAGGAACAAGTCGGCACCTGCATAAATCTTCCTTGCAAGTGACGGAACAAAACCGATTCTGACTGCAATTTTGTCATGATATTTATTGGTAAGTTCCCTAAAATAATTCTCATACTGCCAGTCACCCGAGCCAACAACAACAACCTGAACATCTGTGGTTGAAAGGAACTCATCAAAAACAGCCTTAATCAGGTCAAGGCCTTTGTGTGAAACCAATCTGCTGACAAGTCCGATTACGGGTACATCGTCTCTGACGGGCAAACCCATGTTTTCCTGAAGAAGGCACTTGTTTTCCTTTTTGCCCTCAAAAACATTCTCAGCGTTATAGTTAACTTCAAGCGAATTATCTGTTTCAGGATTGTAGCTGTCAACATCAATACCGTTGAGGATGCCCTGAAGCTTCCACTGCCTTGCACGAAGAATTGTATCCAATCCATGGCTATACCACGGATCAAGAATTTCATCAGCGTAAGACGGTGAAACAGTTGTCACCTTATCGGCACATTCGATTGCACCTTTCATGAAGTTCACATCACCGTCATATTCAACAATGCCTGCATCTTCAGGCTTCAATCCGATAACATCACCGACAAGATCCATGCCGTATGTTCCCTGATATTGAATGTTGTGAATTGTGAACACGGTTTTGATTCCCTGATACCATGGATCTTTTGCATACATGGTGGTATAGAACACAGGAGTCAAAGCTGACTGCCAGTCATTGCA
>JAMPAE010000197.1 GCA_023667385.1 Ruminococcus sp. | reverse complement strand
AAGACATTTGCAGGCATGGCGAATGTCACCAAGGTTTTTATACCAATTGAGAAGCTCCCGATTCTCGTCTCCCCACGGGTAACAAACTCTGTTAAACGGATCTTTATAGCCCTGCATACCGGCTTCATCACCATAATAAAGTGATGGCACACCCGGCAAAGTATATTGAATTGCAGAAGCAAGCTTCAAAAGCTTTACTCCCTTTTTATATTGTTCATGTGTCAGCTTCTTTTCACTTTGCCACTGCCTATCTCTATATTCACAGCTTTCACCGACTAATTGCGTAATTGCACGCATGGTATCGTGAGTTCCAATATGATTCATCAAAACATCAATAACACATTTAGGATAGTTTTCAAGTATCGTTATGATTTTATCAGTGAACCCTTCCACAACGCCACTTCTGATAAAAGAAATTATCGCATCTGCAAACGGGTAATTCATGACACTGTCAAGCTGTGCACCCTGTAGGTATCTGCGCCTTGAGCCATAGCTGAATTTGTTGGAAGCGTCCTCCCAAACCTCACCCAAAATCAGCGCATCGCTTTTTTCGGCTTTAACTGCCTTTCTAAATTCATCCAAAAACAAATCCGGCAATTCATCTGCAACGTCAAGCCGCCATCCTCTTACACCTGTTCTAAGCCATGAACGTGCAATTGCATTTTCGCCAGTGATAAACTCAATAAATTCAGGCGAATCTTCAGTGACTTCGGGTAAAATATCAATTCCCCACCATGAGTGGTATTCGTTCGGCCATGAGATAAATTTGTACCAATTATAATATTTTGAGTCAGTCGACTGATACGCACCGACAGAATCATATCTGCTATACTTATTAAAATAAACACTGTCATCTCCCGTGTGGCTGAAAACGCCGTCAAGAATAACAGAAATTCCAAATTTTTCCGCTTTTTCGCAAAGACTTTTCAAATCTTTTCTTTGCCCAAGAACAGGGTCAATTTTGCCATAATCGGAGGTGTCATACCTATGGTTGCTTTGAGCTTCAAAAATAGGATTAAGATAAATGCAGGTGACCCCAAGAGCAGAAAGATAATCAAGCTTTTGCTCAATGCCTTTTAAGTCTCCGCCAAAGTAATCATTATTAAGCACCTTACCGTCTGCTGTCGGTCGCCATTCAGGCTCACCACCCCAATCAGCACGCAGCACACGGTCAGATGGTATATTTGCTTTCTTTTCGCCTGAAGAATAAAACCTATCAGGAAAAATCTGATAAATAATTCCGCCTTTGAGCCAATCTGGAGTGGTAAACTCACTGTCATAAACTGTGAGCTGCCATTGCTGTGTACCACCGCCGAGACTGCCTAAGCATGAGCCATTATGCTTAATTGTCATGTGCCCCCACGGCGTATTATATTCAAAATGATAAAAGAACAAGCCTGTTTCCTGCGGTGCATAATCGAGGCACCACCATTCTTCATCGCTGCCCTGCATTGAAAGCCAAAAAAAATCATGATATGTTGTTTCGCCGCCATCACGCTGCATGACGAGTTCAACTCTGCTGCACATCAAATTTCTTGGCAGAACAACTTTGAAAGTAACCTTTTCGTTTTGTCTTACTGCACCAAAAACACTTTTATGCAGTTCATTACGTGAATTATATGGGATATAGTCCATCAAAACCCTCCAATAATGCGAATTAAAGTCGCTCCCCTGATTTTGTTAACCAAAATTTATTCATATTGAACAAATTGCTGCATATATATTAATACGCTGAAAATCAACTCAGCTTTTGAGGTTATCTGTTTAATTGTATGCGAAGCAAAAATCAGATATAAGCATACATAAAACCAAATTACTCCTGTATGGCTACGGCAGGAGTGACATAATTAAGTAGCCGGAAAGGCTATGAGATAATTATGTTTGTTGTTTCAGTTAAATCGTCAAAGCTAAAATCGGTTGGAATACTGATGTTGGTTGTTGTTTTCGCAACCATCGGTGCAGTTTATTTTGTTTCAAAAAACGCCGACAAACCTGTTTCAAAACAAGGCAGCATCATTTTAAAAGCCTCAACAGCAGATGAACGAACATCTTTCTTTTCTCAATTCGGCTGGGAAATTAACGAAGAACCATGCGAGGTTAAGGAAGTTGTTATTCCTGCCGAATTTGATGATGTCTATAATGAATATAATGTTATTCAAAAAGAACAAGGACTTGACCTTGAAAAATACAAAGGTACACGGGCAAAGCTTTGGTCATATGAAATCAAAAATTATCCCGGTTATGAAAATACGTCCGACGTCATCAGAGGTAACATTCTTGTTTATGATGGCGTCATAATCGGAGGAGACGTTTCAAGTGTTGAGCTTGATGGATTTATGCACACATTCTATCGTCCTGACACTGCACAACAAAGCGGCTGATTACGATGTGATGATCCAGTCACGGATTTCATCAAGCAAAGCAATTTCAACCGTTGCTTTCATATATAAACCGTCCTCACGATACTCTTCAAATTCTACAACACCTTCATTTCTGATTTTTGCCGCAACTGCTCCTGCCTTGAAAGGTATCAGCAGTTCGGCTTTTTTTCGTGTTGGCGGAAGTTCCTTGATTACGGCATCCAAAAGCTCATCAAAGCCTTTTTCATTAAGGGCAGAAATCATAACAGTTCTGCCAAAAGTCGGCATTGAATAAACATCTCCGACCATATCGCACTTGTTCATGACTGAGATTACAGGTTTACCTGCGCATCCAAGCTCATCAAGCAGCTTGCGAGTAACTTCAAGATGTTCATTGCAATGCTCATCAGAGGCATCACAGACATTTAAAATTACCGTTGCTTCGGCGGCTTCTTCCAATGTTGATTTAAACGCTTCAACCAATTTATGTGGCAAACGACGTATCAAACCAACGGTATCAACAAGCATAACACTCCTTCCGTCAGGAAGAGTTAAAGCACGTGAGGTAGGGTCGAGAGTCGCAAAAAGCTTGTTTTCAGCAAGTACACCGGCTTTTGTGAGCGCATTCATCAAGGTTGATTTGCCGGCGTTCGTGTATCCAACAATTGCAACAGTCTGCACGCCATCCTTGTTTCTGCGTTTTCTTAAAAGAGAGCGACGCTTTTCCATTTCTTTAAGGTCATCTTCCAACTTTTGGATTCTGCGCCTAATGTGACGCTTATCACTTTCAAGCTTACTTTCACCGGGACCCCTCGTTCCTATTCCGCCGCCAAGCCTTGACATAGCAATACCCTGTCCTGCCAGTCTCGGTAAACTGTATTTAAGTTGAGCCAGTTCCACTTGAAGTTTACCCTCGCTTGTTCTTGCCCTTGCGGCAAAAATGTCAAGAATGAGCATTGTGCGATCAATAACACGAACTCCCGTGAGTTTTTCAAGGTTTCTTTGCTGTGACGGTGTGAGCTCACTGTCAAAAATCAAAAGGTCAACTTCATTAGCTTGGCAAAAGGCAATGATTTCCGAAAGCTTGCCAAGGCCGACAAAGGTTGCAGCCTCCGGTCTTTCTTTTTTTTGTATAACTTTACCCACCACAAGTGCACCTGCGGTATCGGCAAGTTCCTCAAGCTCATCAATTGAAACTTCGGCATTAAAATCACCGGTATCAACACTGACGAGCAATGCTTTCTCTTTTTCCTGTGTATTTTCGTGCAATGTCACAGTGTTTGCTCCCCCTCAAAACGGCAAAAATTTCAGCCGATTGCTTTCAAATTATTATATATTTCGATTAATTCATCAAGAAGTGAAACCATTTCGTTATATTCATCAGAAGCCATTGCGATTGAATCAGTTGGACTGTGGCCGTGTTCAAAAACGTTTCTGACTTCATAAAATTCAAGCTTACTTTCGATTTTATCCATGGCATCCGAATAATAATCTTCTAATTTTTCAAGCGCTTCATCTT
>JAMPAE010000196.1 GCA_023667385.1 Ruminococcus sp. | reverse complement strand
ATACCATTTTTCTTCTTCCATCCGGACTATACCGTCGGTTTCGGAATCACACCGAATCAGCTTTCGCTCGCAGACTTAGAAATCGCTTTCATCACTGCCGGTGAGGAATTGCACCTCGCCCTGAAGACATTATATAGAATTTTCATCGGACGTACTCGCATCGTCCGTTAATTATTATAGGCACAAGGCAACAATTTGTCAAGAGGAGACGGAAAATAATTAGGAATGAGGTATTGCAGCAGGCACAACCTCACCACGCAATACCGCAAAAACATTCCTGATTAAAACAACACCCACCCTGATGGGCAGGTGCTGTGGATAATTTAATGTGATGCTGACTGGCTGTTGTTCTGGTTCATTCTTTTGATGAGAGAATTGAGGGTATCTGAAACTGCCTGAGCAACCGGCTCGGAAACATTGTCAATCTTGACATTGTCACCGTGTGAAAGCTCCTCAATGTATTCTGAAAGGTCAGCGTTTGCAAGGTCATCAAGGACTGCATCTTTCCATGTTACAGGCTCTGTTTTGTCCATATACATGATGTGATAGCCGCTGTAGTTATCAGGGTCGTCATATTCGATGATGCCGACATCGCCCTGCTTACGTCCGTCTTTAAGGCACCAATCCTTGAACGGCTGAACGAAGTTCTGGCTTTCAATTGTTTCATAAAGTCCGCCTTTTTCGTTGCTGCCGGTGTCTTCACTATATTTGTGAGCAAGCTCAGCGAATGCGTCTGCGGTTTTGTCGCCGTTAAGGTATTCTTCAAGAACGTCCTGAGCCTTTTTGAATGCTTCCTTGTTCTTTGCTGTGTCGGCTGTGACGCCCATGTCAATTGTTACGTCTTTATATTTTGAAGTGTCAAGCGGCTCAACCTTGATTTCTTCCTTTGCAGGAGCTGTTGTTTCAGCCTCGGTTGTTTCCTTGCCTTCTTCTGTTGCTGCGTCCTTGTCTGAAGCCTTGTCGTCAGTCTTTGCTGCTTCAGCTTCGGGGAACTTGATGAGAATGTGTCTTGCGTCGCAGGTGACAGTATCGGCAGCCTTGTGAATCGGGTTGACCATCATGTAAACGGTGTAGCCTGTTTCTGCGTTTTCAACAACATAGGTTGAGTTCTTTTCTGTTTTTGATGAGAATGCCCAGTCAGCAAACTTTTCGTCAGAACCTGCTGCGCTTGCAATGGTATTGTAGGTTGCATCTTTCATCAAGGTTTTGCTGTCGTCTGTGATGTATTCTTTATCGTTCTTTGCAGCTTCACTTGCAAGGGCTTTGAAGCTGTCCTCGTTGGTTGCCTTTGTTGAAAATTCGTTTGCAAGCTTCTTTGCGGCAGCCATTGTTTCCTTTGTGGTTGCCTCTGTTGCGTCATCGCCTTCGCCTGACTTAACCTTTTCAGCTTCAAAAGCATAGCTTCTGAGGGTAACAACTGCATAGTTGTTGATGTTATCCTTATATTGCTTTTCAATCTGCTTGTCGGTGTAGCTTGCTTTGAGTTCTTCGGTCTTCTTGTTTTGTACCATCTGAGCAAGCTGCTGTTCTTCAAGAATCTTTGTCAAAAGGCTCTTTGAAACGCCCTTGCCGAAGCAATAGCGCAGATATGCTGAAAGAGAGAACTTTGAGCCTTCACCTGCGGCAGAAGCTGCGCTTTCAGCGTAATTGTCAATGGCATCCTGAACTGTCTTTTTAGCTTCATCATCAAGGGTGATTTCAAGCTTTTCAGCTTCTGCAACAAGTGCCTTGAACTGCTGGAGCTGATGCTTAACGGCAAAGTCGATGTAATCAGCCCAAGTCGGAGTTTTATCTTCCGGGAAATCTTCAATTTCGCCGAAATCATTGCCGTATGTCTGGCTTTCCGGAGCAACTGAAGAATCAAAGCTTGAGCTCATGCCATATGCCGCCATGTACTGAGCATTGCTTGCAATTTGGTTATACATATTGATGTAATAGAAGCTGTATTCAGGCTGGGTAACCTCAACGTCACCGATGGTGAAAGCAACCTTGCCCTTTTGAATTACGCCTGACTGATTGACTGCGAAGCCGCAAATGCCGCCGAGCAATGCAATGACAAGCAAAATTGCAATTGCCTTGCCTGCTGTTTTGCTTGCAGCGGAATTAATCGACTTCTTCTGGTTTTTCTTTGCCGCCTTTGCAAGACGAGCCTTACGTTCCTCACGATAAAGCTCTGCGGCTGTTTTTTCTTGTTTTGCCATGAAAAGTTCATTCCTTTACAATAATATTTTCTAATTTCAATGACACACGTCATGATACTCAGTCAATTGTATAACACTTTTGCCGAAAAAGCAAGCAGAATTTACCAACTGACGTTCGGTTATATTTAAAAATTTACAATTTGCACAACTTCACAGCGTATGACATTATTAATGATACCCGTGATTTTATATTCGCTACCTTAACTTTGGCTAAAATAATGAGAATTTAGCAGTGAGGTATTGCGGGCGGGGTTGTGCCGGATTTTTGATTGATTGCGCAGAAATGTTCTGAAAATGAACCATGGCATAATCACACAGGGAGTGAACGCACCACATATTTGAAATCAAAAAATTTTGATTTCCTATTGACAAAATGATTTTCCATGTCTAAAATTATAAGTGTGCCGAACATTTGTTCAGCACATGGAATTTCGCATGATGTAAGCCGCTCGATATAACCCCGGTTGAGCTGCTTATCTCGAAAAATAACACAGCGAGGAGTTGTTTGAAAAATGGCAGGAAACAGTTTTGATTTATATGATTATGAGCAGGCACGGAAATCTTTTAACATATGGCAGGTTCAGCAGGCAAAGGACATGGATGATTACATGATTCGTCAGCGCAAGGCGGATTTGAATCGGCTTGTTAAAAAGGTAATCAAAAATGAGCTTAGCGAGCGAGACAGACTGATCATCACCCTCAGTTGGTACAAAGGAGTGCCGAAAGAAAAGATTGCCGAAATGCTTGGCATGAGCCGTTCAAGCGTTTTCAGGCGGCTTGAAAAGATCAACAACATCATCTATGAAAAGTTAAAATACGCAATTGAGTATCGCTATGGTTCAGGAAGCTTGGCAGCTTCACCGGTGCTGATTAAAAGCTGCGTTTGCTCAATTGATGAGAAGGAAAATCAAACCATTGGTGAAAGGCTGCGTCAGCTTCGCAGGGTGCAGTTTCTCACAACGGATGATGTTTCGCAGTCAACAGGAATCAGCGAAAGGCGAATTTCGGCGTTTGAAACAAATGCGCAGGAAATCACCGTCACCGAGCTGAAAAAGCTTGCCGCTTTCTTCAAGGTGAAAACCGATTACATCATCTTCGGCGAAAGCAGGGTTTTACGTGACCCGTTAACAGGAATGCCGATTAAATATAATTGCAAACAGTGAAAGGACTTGATAATATTGCAGACATTGGAAGAGCTCAGCCGTGACTATGAAAAATCAATAAGTGTTCAAACCAGAGTGATACAAGGCAACCTTGACAAGCTGAAAAAAGCACGTGCTTCATCAAATTTCAAGGAAATCAAACGCCTCAACAGCCTGCTTTGCGTTTTATATGAAGAAAAAAGTGAGCTTGAAGAACGAGCCCACGAACTGAAAGAATATATAAGCTGAAAATAAGATTGAATACTGTCACATTCAAAAGCGGATGTTTTTCTGCACTGAATGTGACAGTTGTGTTTTTGATTGGAAATAATGAGGCAATAAGTGCTTTATTCTGCGGCAACAGCCCGACCGCAGGCATCATCCTGCACGCAGTATGGGAAAATTCTGCAAATTCAAATTAAAATAGTCCTTTTCAAGTCAATAATAATATGATAGAATATCCCGTGAAATAATTTGAACTCATCAATTCAGGAGGCAATCATGTCTGAACGAAATAAAAAGCAATCAAAACCTTTTCGCCCTG
>JAMPAE010000195.1 GCA_023667385.1 Ruminococcus sp. | reverse complement strand
GCACGCTCATCATCAGGTACACCCCGATGATGACAAGGCTCTTGAAGTGCTTAAAGCAAGCGGCGAAGACGCTTATGTAATCGGTGAAATCATTGAATCCGATGAAAAAATCGTAATCTGCTGAGGTTGCCGTGATGAATAAGGAAAAAACAAAAATTGCTGTTTTGGTATCGGGCGGCGGAACAAATTTGCAGGCAATTCTTGATGCTTGTGACAGCGGAATCATCTCACACGGTGAGGTGAAAGTTGTCATTTCAAGCCGCAGCGATGCCTATGCACTCACCCGTGCAAAAAATCATGACGTTCCCGGTTTTGTTGTTTCAAAAAAAGAATGCGGAAGCCAGGAAGCTTTTGAAAGCGGTATCATAAAAATCCTTGAGGATAACGGCATTGAGTTGATTGTTCTTGCAGGTTTTATGTCAATTCTCAGCGAGAGCTTCACAAAAAAATATGCTGATCGCATTTTGAATGTGCATCCGTCGCTGATTCCTTCATTTTGCGGAAAAGGTTTCTATGGACTTCGTGTTCACGAGGCTGCACTTGAATACGGCGTAAAAGTAACAGGTGCAACCGTGCATTATGTTAACGAAATTCCTGACGGCGGCAAAATTATTTTGCAGCGAGCAGTTTATATTGAACCTGATGATACTCCTGAAACGCTTCAAAAGCGAGTAATGGAGCAGGCAGAATGGGAGATACTCCCGAAAGCAACAGAAATTGTTTCAAAGAAAATTTACGATAATAAATAAAGTGGTGATTACAAATGAAAATTATGGTAGTAGGCGGCGGTGGCCGTGAACACGCAATCATCAAAAAACTCAAAGAAAACAAAGATATTGAAGAAATTTTTGCCCTCCCCGGCAACGGCGGAATGAAAGATGACGCAACCTGCGTTGACATTGGTGCAAAAGACATCAGCGGCATTGTGAATTTTGCAAAAGAAACCGCAATCGACTTTGCTGTTGTTGCACCCGATGATCCGCTTGTGCTTGGTGCTGTTGATGCGCTCAATGAAATCGGTGTTCCGTGCTTCGGACCAAAGGCAAACGCTGCAATTATTGAGGGCAGCAAGGTTTTCTCAAAAAATCTCATGAAAAAATATGGCATACCGACTGCACAATACGAAGTGTTTGACGATATGAAGGCAGCACTTGCTTATCTTGAAACCGCACCGATGCCAACTGTTGTCAAGGCTGACGGTTTGGCTCTCGGCAAAGGTGTTATCATTGCAAAAGACAGAGACGAAGCAAAGGCTGCTGTTCGCTCAATGATGGAAAATAAAATCTTCGGCGAAAGCGGAAGCAAAATTGTTATTGAGGAGTTTCTTGAGGGCCCTGAAGTTTCGGTTCTTTCATTCACCGATGGCAACGTGGTTATTCCGATGATTTCATCAATGGATCATAAGCGTGCTCTTGACGGCGATGAGGGTCTTAATACCGGCGGAATGGGAACAGTTGCTCCAAACCCATATTACACTGAAGAAGTTGCAAAGAAGTGCATGGAAACCATCTTCCTGCCAACAATTGAAGCCATGAAAAAAGAGGGCAGGGAATTTAGAGGCTGTCTTTATTTCGGTCTCATGATTACCGCTGACGGACCTAAGGTTATTGAATATAATTGCCGTTTCGGTGACCCTGAAACTCAGGTTGTTCTCCCGCTTCTTGAAAGTGATTTGTTCACTGTCATGAAAGCAACAAGCGAGGGCAAGCTTGCTGAAACAGAAGTCAAGTTCAGCAATAAATCAGCTTGCTGCGTCATTGTTGCATCAAAGGGCTATCCTGTAAAATATGAAAGCGGTTTTGAAATTAAGCTGCCCGAAACTGATGAAAATTCAGCCATTTTTGTTGCAGGTGCAAAAATCAAAGACGGCAAAACCGTCAGTGCAGGCGGTCGTGTTCTCGGTGTAACCGCAATTGCGGAAACCTTGCCTGAAGCAATCAACGATGCATATGCCCTGACCGAAAAGGTTGAATTTGAAAACGGTTTCTATCGTCATGACATTGGAAAACGTGCTCTTGCAGCATTGGAGGGTTAAAATATGGTATACAGAGTTTATGTTGAAAAGAAAAAAGCGCTCGCCCATGAAGCAGCCTCACTTTTGAGTGATGTAAAAGGCTTTCTCGGCATTGATTCGCTGACCGACATCAGAATCATCAACCGCTATGATGTTGAAAATATTGACAAGGATTTGTTTGAGCACTGCAAAACAACTGTTTTTTCAGAACCTCAGCTTGATGTGATTTCAGATTCAATTGAAAACGATGCAGCCGTTATTTTTGCCGTTGAGTATCTTCCAGGTCAGTTTGATCAGCGTGCGGATTCTGCTGCTCAGTGCATCCAGATTATCTCTCAGGGTGACCGTCCAACAGTGCGCACAGCAAAGGTATATATGCTTTACGGCAACCCCACAGAAATTGAAATCAACAAAATCAAAAAGTACGTCATCAACCCCGTTGAAGCTTGCGAAGCTTCGCTTGATGAGGTTGAAACCCTTGCAGTTCAGGCAAATGTACCGACTGAGGTTGAAACCTTGAACGGTTTCCTTGCCCTTGACGATGCAGGACTTGCAAAATTTGTTGAAAGCTATTCGCTTGCAATGGATAAGGATGACATCAAATTCTGCCAGGATTATTTCAAAAGCGAAAACCGTGAGCCGACTATCACGGAAATCCGCATGATTGATACATATTGGTCAGACCACTGCCGTCACACAACATTCCTCACAACCATTGACAATGTTAAGTTTGAAGATGAGCTTCTTCAAAAAGCATATGACGACTATATCAATACAAGAAAAGAGCTTGGCAGAACCAAACCGATTAACCTTATGGACATCGGTACTCTTGCCGCAAAATACCTCAAAAAAATCGGTAAGCTTGATAAGCTTGATGAATCAGAAGAAATCAATGCCTGCACTGTTAAAATTGACGTTGAAGTTGACGGCAAAACTGAGCCGTGGCTGCTTCTGTTCAAAAACGAAACGCATAACCACCCAACGGAAATTGAGCCGTTCGGCGGCGCTGCAACCTGCATCGGCGGCGCAATAAGAGATCCGCTTTCAGGCCGTTCATATGTTTATGCCGCAATGCGTGTGACCGGTGCGGCAGATCCGCTCAAGAGCCTTGATGAAACCATGGAAGGTAAGCTTCCGCAAAGAAAAATTGTCACAACTGCAGCAGCAGGCTATTCTTCATACGGTAACCAAATCGGTCTTGCAACAGGTCAGGTTGATGAAATCTATCATGATGGCTATGCCGCAAAGAGAATGGAAATCGGCGCAGTTATTGCTGCCGCTCCTGCAAAAAATGTTCGTCGTGAATGCCCGCAGGATGGAGATGTTGTAATTCTCCTCGGCGGCAGAACCGGTCGTGATGGCTGCGGCGGCGCAACAGGCTCATCAAAATCTCACAATCTCCAGTCGCTCGAAAGCTGCGGCGCAGAGGTACAAAAAGGTAACGCTCCCGAAGAAAGAAAGCTCCAGCGCCTTTTCAGAAACGAGGAAGCTTGCCGCATGATCAAGCGCTGCAATGACTTTGGTGCAGGCGGTGTTTCCGTTGCAATCGGTGAACTTGCAGACGGTCTTGAAATTAACCTCAACGCTGTTCCGAAAAAGTATGAAGGTCTTGATGGCACAGAGCTTGCAATTTCCGAATCACAGGAAAGAATGGCTGTTGTTGTTGAAAAGGAATTTGTTTCACGCTTCCTTGAGCTTGCTCACAGTGAAAACCTTGAAGCCACCGTTGTTGCTGAGGTTAAGGCTGATCCTCGTCTCGTTATGAACTGGAACGGCAAGAAAATTGTTGACATTTCACGTGAATTTCTCAACTCAAACGGTGCAGAAAAGCACATTGACATTACACCCGCTTCGCCCGAAGATTTTTCGAAAGACACAAGCGGTGATTTTGCAGAAA
>JAMPAE010000194.1 GCA_023667385.1 Ruminococcus sp. | reverse complement strand
GGACGAAGAAGCAGAGTATTTATATAAAACTGCACTTGCTGCAAGATAAAAATCGGGAGGTATAATTAGGATGTCAGACAGCAGAGCGGACAGAGCTAAAGCGATGTATTCCGAATATAAAAAGAAACTCGAAGAAAGAGAAGCAGAGCTTGGTGATTCGTTGGAAAGAAACCGTCCGAGGGTCGAAAGACATCATCAGGCAGATGAAATGTTTGAAGCATATAATCGGCAGTTAGAAGCGAAAAAAAGGTCGATGATGACAACGCCTGAGATTCTTGCGGAAAATGTTGAACGTGCGAAACAAAAGAGGGACGATTATAAAAACAGTGATGAAAGTGTCGGCTTTTGGGAGATGGTTTTCAAAAGCCCGACACGCAGTGACTGGAAAGAGAGCAGGATAAAGAGAAATCAGCTCAATGATGCAGTTGATGACGCACAGGCTATGTTTGATGGATATAAGCAACAGCGTAAAATGCGCCTGACACAAACCCTTGACGTTGATGAGCTTGACAATCGTATTGCTGCACTTGAAAAGCAAAAGGAAGAAGAGAGTGCGAAAAAGCCAAGCATATTTGAATATTTCGGTGCGGCTTTGAACGGTGATTCAAGCGGTGTTTATGATGTGCATGCCGAACGTCAAGCAATAAAGAAACGTGAAAATGATATTGATGCAGAAATAGCACAGTACAGAACCGTGCGTGACACAAAGAAAAGTCAGGCAGAGCTTGAAAAAGTGCCTGATGAAGTTCTTGATTTGCTTGACAAATATAACGATGCTGCTATGAACGAAAAATCAAGTCGTCTTTCAGATTTTCGCAAAAGTATGAACGGAGAACAAACCGCTTATCAGCTTACAGAATCAGAACAATATGCAAGCAAAAAGGAAGCAATTGCCGATGAACTGAAAAAGAAAGGCTATGACAACTATGGGCAGCTTGCAGAATACAGAGCATATTTGAAAAATGCCGAAGATGCAGAACGAGAAGCACAGGAAGCCGCTGAATTTGCAGAGGCTCATCCTGTTGCAGCTTCGGTGTTATCAACTGCTATTTCACCTGTTGCGGCAATAGCCGGATCAATAGGCAATGCTGATTCATTAAGCAAGCAAAGTGATTTAGGCTATGATGTAAATTCACCGTATAACACATTTACAAATTATAAAAATCAAACACGTGACACGGTGGCGAGCAATATGGAGTCAGGTATTCTCAGCAGAAACACTAAGGCATTTCTTTATCAAACTGCTATGAGCGGAGCTGACTCAATGCTTTCTTCTGCTTTGCCGGGCGGAGAAGTGTTGCTCGGTATGGGTGCAATGAATGACACTGTTATTGACATAGCAAAAAAAGGCGGCACAAAGTCGCAGGCACTCCTGGGCGGTCTTGCGGCAGGTGCGTTTGAGACTTTGTTTGAGCATGCATCAATCAGTCAGTTTAAAGCATTCAAGGAAATACCTGTAAAAAATATAAAGACTGCTTTGTTGAACGTTGGTAAAGGTGTGTTGACAAATTTCAGTGAAGAAGCCGCAACCGAGATTGCAAACATTACATATGATTATCTTGCAAACGGCGGTATATCGGACTATTATCAGCTTGTTCAGCAGGGTATTGATTCGGGATTAACAGAGAGTGAAGCAAAAAAACAGGCATATATGTCTATGGGTAAGCGTGTTATGGATGCAGGTCTCGGCGGCGCATTGATGGGCGGTGCTTTCGGTGTAACGGGTTCTGCAATCGGTGCGGTTAATTATGACAGTCAGATGCGTCAGATTGGACAAAGTATTGCCGAAAATGAGGGCGTTGAAAAGCTGCTTGCAGGAAGTGCAGATGTTAATGCTGACGGTGACAGCGCTTTCAGTAAGATATTAAACAAGGTTACTGCAACTGAAGATGCACGAGTTAAAGCACAACAGGCGGTTCAGACAGCGGAACAAACTGAAGCAGATACTGAAAGCGGCTCGGAGTTTAAATATAAACGCAGTGATTTACGCAACATCGGCAAGCTATCGCAGGCGTTGATTGACAAGACTGACAATGAATCAGTTGAGATTGCAAAAAGTGCGGTTAAAGACAGACTGACGGCACTCGGAGAAACAGCAGAAAACATTGATAAAGTTTCGGCAGCGGTTGTAAAAACGTTTCGTCATGAAAGTTTGAGCAGTTCGGAAAAAGCGGCTGTTAAAGGCAGCAAATATGCACAGCGTGTTATCAACGAATATGCAGGAAACAGAAGTATACATTCATCTGAATGGGCTGACAGTGCTGATGAAACGCTCAGCGACTTATATCAAAGAAGGTACAGCCCTGACATTGAAGCGTACAGAAACAGAAATCAAGCTGAACCGGACGGCAATATTGAAACTGAAAGGTCTGATGACGTTTCTGAACCTAAGACTATTCAAGAGGTTGTAAAGGTAAATGAGGGCAAATATACAAAAGGTGCTTCGGAAATTCTCGGTACATTGTATGAACGATATAGTGAGCAAGACCCTGTTGCTTTTGAGAAAGCCTTTGATTTGTTTTATACATATGGCAAAAACGGAGTGTCTTTTGACGAGGTTCAGAACACTGATACAGCTATACCCATTGATGACTCAATCAAGAAACATGCATATAATGCAGGATTGACGGCTGCCAAAATAGGCAATCAGACAAAGTTGACAGAGATTTCAAAAATTACTTCGGATGATGTTATTGTTAAAGACAGTGACGGAAACGAGGTTTCGCTTTCGGAAGTTGATGCGCCTGTTCAGACAATGCGTTTATATAAAGCGGCTGCAACATATCAGGATGCAGACACAGCAAATGCTTTCATAGGCGGATATGATGTAAGTGTTCCTTTTGCTTCATATGACAAAGCGTTTTCGTCTTTCTTTGCCGCAGGTGTCGGACATCCGAACACAACAGTTACAGAGTTTATGAAAAGCGGTGACTATGCTGCTATGCTCAAATTCATTGACAAAAAGACCGCAGAGGCAGCGTTTAACAGCGGTGCAAAGTATGTTACTGCTGATAAGAACAATGACAAAAGTAACAAACCTAAAACAAAAGAGCGTAAAGCAAAAGGTGAATATGAAAACTTTACATCACAAGCAAGTGAAGTTGATGAAGTGTATACGGCCGTTTCAAGGAAACTTGGGATTAATATACAAAAAGTTCCGTCAATCATTGCTGAAAACGGAATGGAAGCTAATGCTCAGTTCGATCCAAACCTTTTCAAAATCATGTTATCTGCTTCGGCAATGAGTGAGTTCACGGACACAATCCATGAATTAGGTCATGTTGGATTTGATTATAACACTCAGGGAATGCAGAAAGTCAGAAATGCACTGCTTGATTGGTATACAGCACAACAAGGTGAAACAGGTCGAGAAGCGCTTATTGAGTCTGTTATGCGACAATACGGAAACATATCTCATGAGGGTGCAGTGGAAGAAGTTGTAAATGAAGCACTTGCACAGTTGTTTTCAACTGATAACGGTGTTGATGACTTCATGTCATGGCTTCGCAATGATTCCGGATATAACGCAACTGAAAGAAAAACCATTATTCAGCGTATTACAGACATGCTCAAAAACATCATTGACGCAATCAAGAAAGTTATTGCTGGTGGTGAGCTTTCACCTGTTGCAAAAGAATTTGCTCAGATGCAGGAAGAAAAAGCACATGAAATCAGACAGCAGTTCCTTAAAGTGCTTGACGGTGCTGCGGAGAATTATCGCAAGGGTATCAACGGTGACGGTCAAGTAAAATATAGCATTAATCAAAAACTGGCTGAAGAATATGACAAATGGAATAAGAAAACAGTCGGTTTTGCGTTTCGTATCGGTACTACTTCAGATGTCCTTAAAAAACTTGGTATTGATGATAAAAAGATTTGGTGGGATGCCTCTAAAATCAAAAAGATAAAAAATGAACACCCGGCTAT